>NZ_JBGMEL010000003.1:0-290509 GCF_041447225.1 Microbulbifer echini
ACAACACATACTGGGATGAAAATATGGCTTAAAAGCTTGACGAAGAACCATAGTCACTTGTTAACTGTTTTACTCGAATGTGGCTCTATATACATTTTGATCCCACGGCTTGCCAAAAAAGCTCTCTTTTGAAAGAGCTTTCGAATAGCTACTTTTCTCCTTACCAGCGATAAATGCAATTGCTTCGTTTTTGTAGAAAACAGCTACAGAATGCCCATCTTTCGACCATTTAATGGACAACTCAGAATCGCCAATGTTGTTAAGGACTGCAGACTCTGATGCAACTGACTTGGTTAAAATAGGAGTACCACCATCCTTTATCTCATCGATATTGAGTTTATCTGCAGGCTCAATAGGCGAATATATGAAGGCATCTCGATCAATTCCCTTTCCGGAAGTTGGAGTCAGATAAAGCCAGGCGCTGCTCTCATTTTCTTCGATTATGGCAAAACGACCAGATGTGTCGTTTCTTTGCTCAATGAAAATCTCCGCCATACAGCTCCCCGATATTGCTAATAATAATGCTGGTGCTAGTTTCATACAGTTAACGTCGCCAACAGCGGCAGACTTGTTGTTGTGTTTTTTGTGCCAAAATGGCGAAGCCATGCACAAAAAACGCAACGGCAAGGCTGTCCAAGGAGCAAAGCGACTGATGCTGCTTGGCCTTGTTAAGTGGATGGTACACATTCCGATCTGCTTTCGTAGCCCTTGTTCACAACTGCTATGCTTTTAGCTTCTACTATATACCTTTCTAGAAACTCAGTTGGCGCACTGTGCTCAACACAAACATCAATAGTAATTGCTTTTTCATAACCTTTAAGCTGATTAATTAGTTGATGGAAAGGTAGCATCTGCCCGTCAAGAGTATATCCATTTTTTGTGATGGTAATGCTTACTTCATCTACCTTGTCAAATGGGTAGCCAAAAAGGAATATGGCAACTAGCAGCAAAGGAACAATTCCAAGTAATCTTTTTAGGTGTACTGCCAAAACTTCCCCTTACACTTAACGCCCAAAGCAGCGGTTTATCCGCTGCCTTTGCTTGTTAGGCTTGCGATGTATCATAAGACATTATTACTACTAGTTTAGAATTTGGTTGGCTAGATAAAGTAATTACCCACTGTTCAACTAGCTTTGTGCCGCGAAATATTTTGTATGCAGTGGTTTTTAACGGGCCAGATTTAGAAATAATTTCTTTCTCATAACTGAAGCCACTTCCCTCTGGGGGTAACCATGCTTCCATACTAGCTATGAGTTTCTCAGGGCTGCCCTGATGAATAAAGACGGAACATAAACCTCTATCCTGTGCTGCAATACCAAAATTTCCGTACTCATTTCTGGAAATCCATGCTTTTCCTTTATGGCCTTGTAAATATTGGCGCGCCACTTCAGTTTCAGCCTCAAGAAATCCCATCTCCTTTGCCTGGCTCTCAACTTGTGCTGGTTGAGCTCGAGACGTAACACATGCCCCCATATAAAGTTGAATTGGATAGGACTTACGAAGCGCCAATGATTCTGCGCTATCCTGAGACGCTTGCGACAAACAAGTAAATAAAGTGATTAGTAAAACTATAAAGTATTTCATTATCCCTCTCTGTATTGGTGCCTAACGCTCGGCTCTGCGGCTGGCAAAAGTGGAGGCGAAGCCGCAGCTTTTGCCAGTCCGACAGCAGCCGCTTGTTATGTTCATTCTTTGGCCTCTGTAATGACTACTGTTATTGAACCAAGAACATCGTAGGGCTGATGATATCCATAAAAGCCTTCATCTTTCGAGTAGAATATATGACTAATATCAGAGAATGCATCTGGATCTACAGTGTGTTTAGCATTTGGGTTGTGGAACATTAAAAGCCCATCTGACCATGATTCTTCATAATCTGGATCATCTAAATCTTTGGAGAATGGGATAGGATGAATAGCTTCTGGATCTGGATTATATAAGAAGCCATTTCGAATCATCTTGACATCAGCACTGCCCAAACCTGCGATTTTCCCCATGCGATTAAACTTTGGAATTGTTGCCTGATTGCTAAATAGTACTGCGCTTATATTTTCAGCTTCGTCTTGATAGAAAAATCCGGAGGGTATTTCTTTTCCCTCCCAGCTATGTTTTTCTATATCCTCTACAAAAGGCTTCCCATCAACAATACGTGTTCTTATCCCGTATAGATATTCTGACAAAGCCGTTCTTGACCATGTCATCGCATTGTCGTTGTGATAGTCGTGAATTGCTAAAACAATTGGCTTTCCTGCGACATGCTCTTTTTCCCAGTACTTTTTTTGCAGTTTACTGTAAAGGGGACTTCCAAATTTTATAGGCATAAAATCGTTTAGTCTTTCCTCAATTTCTTCATGTGTCTGAGGAGGAGGTAAATCAGGGCGATTTGCATTTTCAGATGGATTAACTGTCACGGCCTCAACAAATATTTTTTCTCCAAAGAAAGAAACTTCAAAATCAGGTGCTGGGTGATTGTTTTCTACCATTAAACCCGCATTATGAATGTATATATGTAAATACAATTCCCATAATCTAGCCTGGAAGTTAACCGACTGAAATTCTCTTTCGAAATGCCCGTCGTTATCAACAAACGAATTCACGATTTCAGATATGATATTCCTAGCTGCCTCAAATCTAGGTTCATTCTTAAGTATTTTGTAGCCATGATGCTGCTCATTTTCAGGAATAACATCTGTAAATAGGTCAAACCCAGCATCAGTTTCGTCGCCTTGTGGGTATATATCCTGAGTCTTTCCTAAATAATCCTGAGAAATCTTTCTAGCTAGAGCTTTCCGGGCCATTTCTGGAGTATCATGAAACTCGTTACCAACCTCGATGCAACGAAATAACCTTCTCGCATCCCTACCGAGTACGATGAATCCATAATCGTTATCTGTCACATCTCTAATAACGATCCCCAAAAGCTTATTATCAAAAAGCGAGTACCACTCGATCTCCTCTGCAGTAAAGCGTACTAAGGGCATTCGGCAGTAACAATACGCATCAAACTGCCTTCGTGTTAATTTCTTGCCAAATCTAAGAATATTCTCTGCTAACTTTCTTTCACGATTTCTATCATGCACCGCGCGGCGAGCAGCCTTAGCTTTAGCCTTTGATTTCTGCTTTCTTTTTTCCTTCTTCGAAGGCTTCGCCATAATTCAAATTCCTTCGGGAACATAACAGTTTATTAAAGAGCCAGTGGCTCACTATCGATTTGGCCACTATTTCTGAAGTAGACCCTTCAAGCTATGTAAAAAAGCCTTTATTTACAGTAGGTTATAAATTTACGATCAAATAATAACCAGAGATAGTAAGCCATCGGCTCAAGTCGCCTGGTAACACCTCCTGCTCTTGAACACATTTTACCCGCAATTAAATCAATAAGTTAGGGGGAGCCTTTCTGCGGATGTCAGCCATGGCTCTATAATTCGGGGCTTGACACCTGTAATTATTGCACCCATAACTGTGTTTATATACAGTTGTGAGGGTACAATCATGGATGATATTCGTCACAGGCTTCCCAGGCATTCAACCAAATTCATCCCCAGCATTCGACTTCATATTCGTGAGGCAGGTCTAGCCTATCGGACTGAACAGACTTACGTTCACTGGATAAAACGCTTTATTCACTTTCATAAACTACGACACCCTCGGGAAATCGGTATTGCCGAGGTCGAGGCGTTCCTAAACCACCTGTCGGTAAATCGGCATTGTTCAGTTAACACCCAGCGGATCGCGCTAAATGCACTGGTATATCTTTATAAACGTTTTTTGGGGGTTGATACTTCCAACATTGGCTTTCGCCTGCAAAGCAACATCGTCGCCTTCCAATTGTTTACAGTCGGGAAGAGATTAGAGCCATTATCTCAAAGCTGAAAGGTGTCTACTGCCTTCAAGTTAAACTAATGTACGGCACAGGGCTCAGATGTGCCGAACTCTTATCATTGAGAGTTAAGGACATCGATTTTGGCAGTAACAATGTGTTCGTACGGGGAGGCAAAGGTAATAAAGACCGAACCACAATACTTCCACAAGGCCTGATACCTGACCTGCGCACTCAAATTCAACAGGTCGAAATGACTCATGCATGGGATATCGCAAATGGCTATGGGGATGTCTATATGCCGGATGCATTAGAGCGGAAGTACCCCTCTGCTGCCCGTACCACAGCTTGGCAATTCTTGTTTCCAGCTTCGCGCGTTGGCCCTTGCCCCCGTAGCGGCGTGATAAGACGGCATCATCTTCATCCTTCGGCACTTGCAAAGCAGTTACGGCGTGCTGTGCAGGAATCTGGCATCAACAAGCCGCCCAGAGCACATGCATTCCGGCACAGTTTCGCCACTCACCTATTAGAAGTTGGCTACGATCTTAGGACAATTCAGGAGCTACTAGGGCATGCGGATATATCCACTACGGAGATTTACACTCATGTTGTGAATCGGGGCGGCAAAGGTGTATTGAGCCCCACAGACCGTTTGTAATCCTAATTGAAAAGATAGAATAGTAAAATGTTGGTGTTTGATTCTAAAACCTTTAAATGCCAAATTAATTTAATACCGAAGAGGCATCGTCTACTGGGGCAGGCTTTGTGTAAAGCTTGAATATCTGGGTGGATAGTACACGATTACACATAGTCTGGTCCGCAAAGCTGCAAATAGAGTGCACTTTGAAATTGGCCAACTAAAGCCACCGGCAAGCTTTGGGTTTATCCCCTACAAGCTAATTGTTTACCAAATAGGCAGTTACTTATTTTGAGAGTGTAAACGGCTGCACACCGTTTACAACACCTGTAAACGGTATGGGCTACGCGGCCTTTTTCGTAAGTAGTCCCTTTTCTCCATCATCTTCAACAGGAATCAAGTGAGGTCGAATGATCAACACCCGCTCAGGGTTACGCCCACTGTTTGGCAAACGCGTTGGTATCGAGAATTTCCCGTTGCCATCACGCTCCAAAGCACCACAGGCGGCCAGTAGTTGCTTCGCCTTGCGATCACTAAGCCCCTTGCAAACCTCAGCTTTGAAAGTGGCCGGGTAAACGTAGTAAACAGTTTCAGAGCAAGCCTGTCCCTCAAGGGCATTACTGTCTTGTAGCGTTTTCCGGTAGCCGCAGCGCTTCAGGGTGCGAACAGTGTGATCATCAGCGGTAAAGTCCTCTCGATCCCAGCGGGTAAAGTGGGACTCTCCGTAGAGATCAAAAAATAATCTCAGTGCTGACAAGGTCTGCCGGTCCTCCAGGTTTCCAACACCGCCACGGGCCGATACCCAAGCACTAAAACAGGATTTGGCCGCTTCCATAGCCATACCTTTAGTCCAGCCTGTAATTCCCGCAGTGGAAGCCAGCTCTCCGGCAAAGCCAACAAGAGCAAACTTGTCTGCTGCTCTGCGTACTTGACCACTTACATCATCAGACAGCTCTGCGGCAAAGTTCACAAGCTCTCGGCGAATCTGGCTTGCCAGCTTTTCCAAGTTGCTAGCGCAAAGCTCTCTGATAAACGTATAAAGGGGTACTCCATGGAACAAGGAAGCTTTCTCAACCATATAACGCGATAACGCAGCACCACCAGCAAACCCATGCAGTTCATCAAAGATACCGGCTCCGCTCCCTGTATCCGAGGGAATAGCCAGTAGCCGAACCTCTTGCCCAGCTTTTGCTTTCTTGCCCACTTCAGCCATCTGTTGATCAAGCGTACGCTCTCCTGTAGATAGGAAGACAAGCCTCCATTCAAATGCATTCCCGCGTACGCCTCCGCGATCATTAGCCCTTGCCTTGCCAGTGCCATTTCCCAGCATATAGGCAATATCCCCCACAATACGGGGATCGCATTGGCTGATCTCATCAAGGATTAAAAGGCCGTCAGAGTGGGAGGCAGCAATACTCTCTAGTGCGTTATCCGTACTGCGCCAGGTACGAACAAAATCAGGACCGCCATACACTGAAGCAGCTACTTTTAGCAGGGTCGTTTTGCCTTGGGAGCTATCACCAAAGAAGTGAAAGCCGGTCGTTTCCATACCAATGAGATTTAGTAGGGGCCCGGCAAATGCCGCTGAAACCGAAAATAACAATCGGGTATTGTTCTTACAATAGCTCGCTACATGCTCACGCCATTGCTGAAGCTCACCACTTAACTTTATCTTGTTGAGATCTGGGCTTGTGGAGTAAAAATACAGAGGCTCTACAGGGGTTCCCAGGGTTTCATTCGGTAGTAGGTATGCATTGCCATGCCAGCCCAGTTTGTTCACTAAAACATAGCGATTAGGGCTTTTTGTCGTTTGCAGATATTGAATAATTCTACGCCTTGGCTGCTGCCCAGCTTCAGCGCGGAGTCCCATGCTATATAGCTGCTTAAGCACTTCTGCACCGCCCTCGGTCGCTAGGTACTCACTGGGTATATTCCACTCTTTAACGATACCATCAGGGTCAAGGAAGCGAACCAACATGCCCCAGTTTCTCCCTTTGGGATCACGAGTTAACGCAAGCACATCCAGGCGGTCACAGATTCGCATTAAGGAAGGCTCGTCATCTGCCCCCTGAACTGGGAAGAATACCCCTCGATCATTTACTATGAATTGACCAGACTTGGGCCCTTCACCACTGCCTTCACTTTCTTGTGCTTTATCTGCCAACCCCTCAACTTGATAAGGCTTTAAAAATTGTCCCTTGGCAATTAAGGCGGCAAGCTGCTCTCTTGTAATACCGAGCGCCTCCACATCAGCAGCATCCCCCTTTGCTGGCCACTTAGGCCCTAAGGACTCCAAACACACCATTGAAACCTTACACTCCATAGCCTGTAGGATTGCAGCCAGCTTGAGCATACAGTCTTTACCTGCTGCATCATTGTCGGGCCAGAGAATCACTTCTTTCCCATGGAGAGGCTTAAAATCTGCCTTGCCCAATGCTTTACTACCACCGGGCCAAGTCATGCAAACATAATCCGGTAGCAGGTCAGCAGCTGCATCCGCAGCCTTTTCTCCCTCTGCTAGCAATACCGAAGCCTTAGAGCGCTTTGCTAATAGATCCAGCTTATAGAGTGGTCGGCTTTTTAACGGCTGTTTCCATCTCCACGAATTGCGGCTATTCGAATCCCGACAATAGGTTAAGGGGCGATAGTCTTTTGATCTTGTACCATCTTTCTGAATGTCAAAACGCATTACCTTCATTAACAGTGAGCCGCACTGTCCCCGGTACTCCCAAACTTTAGAGGGTTTACCGTTATGGGGATGAGCTGTTGGGCAAGACCGTTCTGCTTCTATAGACACCGGCAATACGGCTTCCCAGGAGTTACCGGCTGGCTTTTTGGGTTTCGCCTTGTTTGTTGGGCTAGGCGGTATAGATTCCCCTTCAGAGAGTCCGAGAAAAGCAGCAAGCCTTTGCGCTGCCTCTCCATTGTTTACCCGCTCAAGATAGGCAACCAGGGATACGAGGTCCCCACCTTTTTCATCCGATGCAAAATCCGCCCATGCACCGGTATTGCGATTTACAGAGAAGGACCCCTTGCTGCTATCGGATCGAGTTGGGTTAAGAGCAATATATTCAGCTCCCTGACATGAGCCATCTGGAGCCCAGTGCGCCAATACTTCATCAGCCCGATCAAGGGCGAAGTCTGCCACTCGTTTAATATCAAAGCGTGCCATTAGCTTTCCTTATATTTTTAGCTTTAACCCCCGCCCCATAAGGCTTCCAACAGAACTGCGGGCCTCACTCCTGTTACACCTTTTTACTGTAACACTCTTGGGGTAACAGAAAGGTGTGACAGCGGAAAGCCAATAAATACGAGGCTTTCAGCCATGCTGTAACACTTGCACACCTGTAACACCTTTTTTAAAGAGGGGGTAAGATCGCCCCGAATAGAGGCAATAGTCTTATTTACCGTGGTTATAAATTTGGCGGTAGGGAAACCGCTACGCCCTTAGGTTCCGTAAACCGTTTTGCATCGCGTAAGTTGGCTAGACGGATACGTTTTGCTTTGTCCTGTTCGTGATATTCATCATCACTGTAATGATGTAATCGCGCCAAGATCGCTAATTTAGCTTGATAAAAAAGCCAGGTTTCCGAGTTAGTGGTAGGGATACAACCATCGTTATAAAGAATAATTCGCCTCGGATCAGGATCTCCTTTCAGGGAGATTGCTGCTGCTTTTTTGGGTGTAATTCTGATGTTGAAAAGTACAGGGTACTCTTCATAGTAGACAAATGATCTGCTGCTAAAACCAACTGGCTTATACTTGCGATTCAGTAATGCATAGCGACCACACGGTTGTAAATCTAGGCAATATGGCATGGCGAGGGCACGTATATTAGCTGACATTTTTAAGCCCTCCATTGCGAAGCTCTAGGGCATCAGCTTCCTCAGATGGGTGGTATTCGAGTTGGATACCATCCCAAACTAACCAACCTCCCAGAGAGAGACCTGCTCTAAGGCGATAAAGGTTCACTACTTCTGTGTCAGGAAGGCCTAGTACTGTTGTATTAGGGGAGGAGAGATACCAATGGGCACGCCCATGTTGCTGATCAACAATAGGGTTAAATGAGTCAGAACCTACCGCTAGAAACGCTGCTTCACCCGTTGGCCATAGAAACAAAAGCAACTCATAACCAGGGATAGGACAGCTCATATCAAATGTCTCCATGATAGAGCTGAGGAAGAGTTTCCGATCTTCAGGGCTCAGGTTTGAATTTGAGAGAAGTATTTTCTGCTCAAACTCAGCGCTTTCTGTTTTCCGATAGCTTCGAGCAAATTCAGCTACTTGCTGGTGTGTGTAGGGAGAGTAGGCGCGAAGAGTCATTACTTACCTCCCGCACGAGAAATGGCAACTCGATCTTGCACCCATTGGCAGACCTCAGAAGAGAGCCAACCACTAGCGCGCTCACCAAGTTTGATAGGGGTGGGGAATTCGCCTTTTTTCACCAGGGCGTAGATATAAGTCTTCTTGAGTCCAGTCTGACGCTCTACCTCGGGTAGGCGCAAAATAGGATCATTCGTGAGGCTAGATACAGCATCTGGCACTTGGCGGTGAGTATTTGAGAGGGTCACATTCAATCTCCTTTAATAAACCACAGTGAACGTCTGTGGCGGTGAGGAGATTGAATCAATTGCAAACGGGGCTTACCGGAAGTTTAAGAAACGCCACTTTTCAGAAGTTTAAGCAGCGCCACTTTTCGGAAGTTTAAGAAATGCTATTTTTCCAATTCTTTTTTTCTTCCCAGTCTAAGGATCTATGGAGAGTAGATAGCAGCTCAGTTTTCATACAGCGGAAAGCGTATGGCAAGCAAACCTTTTTAATCTTATCTTCGTTAACCAGCTCATCGGCTCTTGTGTCACCTGGAAATACTAGCCTCAAAAAATCTGCATTAGATAAGTGCTCCCCCTCAACAATAGACCAGATATACAGATCAATTAATGCAGGAACACGGTAGTCTCTTACCTTATCCATATCAATTCGGCGGGTATCGCGTTTCTGTAACGAAGGGCCTAAAAATAACTGTTCTTTACGATTAGCAGAGTAGGCACGGTCGGGCTCTAGCTGTATTAATTCCCTTAGTCTTGGTAGTAGCTCTTTAAGCTCTCCAATTATCTGATCATCTCTTGCTGCCAAATCAATAGTCAGAGCTGTAAGGCCATCATGGTAGCCAAAAGCTTCCCGGTAATATTGATCAATTGAGGTCTTTTCTAGCTCAGGATAGATTTCTTCATTCTGTCGATACCTAGCTCTCGATTCAGCTACATCCTCAGCAAACTCCTCTTCAGAGAAACCTTCTGGTGCTCCATCTCCAAGATCATCGAACATCCGAATTACGTCCCCAACCCCCATAGGTTTGACTGAAGAGTAAACATACTGCTGGGACCTTAACCAAGTGGGAGTCCATGTTGAAGAATCAATTGTCTCTTCAACACCTTGGTCAGAAGAGAGATACTCACTTATATCAAAGGATTTAAGTTTCTTATACTCGGTATCGTCCTCCCTAAAAGCAAGGAAAGGGAATTCCGTCTCTTCTGGAATTTCTAAGTCACAAACGTTCAGTTTAAATAAGTTGCCTCCGGTCAAATGTGATAACCAAGAGCAAGTACTTGATCGAGATGCCAGAAACTCAAATAGCGTCCTGTCTGGTTGCTTATTAAGTTTTTTATAGTCATCAATTCGAAACCGCTCCCTAGCTTTTAGGAAAGAAGATGTCATACCTATCTCTCTGTTATTAGCTCTGCTTTGCAAAAATTGGGACAACCTTCCCGCTTCCCCGCATCTCATCAAGGTAATTTGCCCACCATTGCATCATCTCTTTTCGCTCATCCATATAACGAGCGTGGTGGGTATATGCAGCCCGTACCCCATTCCTCTCCATGTGGGAAAGCTGCCTTTCAATAGCGTCAGGATTAAAGCCGGTCTCATTCAGGATTGAGGAAGCAGTAGCGCGGAAGCCATGGGGATTTGCTTTACTTTTTCCCTCTTGGGAGCCATCCCAGCCCATTTTAAAAATTGCCTTGCGCATAGTGTTATCGGACATGGGCCGGGCCCTTTCGCGTTCAGAGGGGAAAAGCAGAGGATATTGGCCACTGATGGGCTTTAATTCCTCCAAGACAGCGCAGGCTTGGGTAGATAGCGGTACTATATGATCCGTTCCCATCTTCATACGCTCGCCAGGGATACGCCATAGAGCAGATTCGAAGTCGAATTCTTCCCAGCGCGCACAACGCAATTCGCCAGGTCGAACAAAGGTAAGGATTAATAGCTGTATAGCTAGCTTGGTTAGAGCTCGCCCGCGCTCCTGATAAAAGTCCAGTTCTTTTAAAAAACTGGGTAATTCTTCGCGGGGAAGGGAGGCCCTGTGATTACTTTTACGGCCACGTAGAATGCCAGTTAATTCGCTGGCGGGGTTGTGAGTGAGTTTGCCAATTTGCACTGCATAACGACAAACCCGACGAATATCTTGCAGAACCCGCTGAGCAACATCCATTGCGTCCCGCTCTTCAATATCGCGAACAATGGCAATTACATCTTGGGGATGAATATCGGCAATTGGCTTTTGCCCTATTCGAAAGAAGGTGTTATCCCGTAACCGGGTCCATACACGGCTGGCATGCTCTTCTGTCCAGGTCCCTTTCTGGTGTTTCCACCACTCTTCCGCAACAGCAGCAAAGCTCAGGTCAATATTGACTCGTACTTGATGCTTTTCTACTCGTTTTTGTGCAGAGGGATCGCGTCCCTCTTCAAGTAACTGCTTTGCCTCAGTTACTTTCTTCCTTGCCTGCTTGAGGGTCACAGACGGGTAAACTCCCAAGGCGAGCGTCTTTTGCTTTCCTTGGAAGCGGTACTTAAGCCGCCAATACTTGGAACCGGTGGGTTTGATTAGCAGGCGTAATCCCTGCCCATCTGTAAGCCACTGATCCTTGTCGCTTGGTTTGGCCTGTTTGATTTGGGTATCTGTAAGGGCCATTGGTGCTACCAGTTTCTAAATTGAACCAGGTAGCACCAAATGTAGCACCAGATAGCACCGGATGACAATGAACTAGAGCGGAAGGGTGTGTACGTTCCAGATAGCAGAAAGCCCCGATTTACGGGGCTTTCTGAACGATTCCGAACTTTCTCGGATCTTGATTTGGTACCAGAGGCCGGACTCGAACCGGCACGCTTTTAAGGGCGGGGGATTTTGAATCCCCTGTGTCTACCAATTTCACCACTCTGGCACTTTCGCTGCGCGACCTTGGGGTCGGTGCGAAGAGGGCGTGATTATAGCAATGCTTTGGCCAGGGTCAACCAGTGATTTCAATAACTTAGCGCATTTTCTGTCGTCCCAGTTAACAGCTCCTAAAATTTCCTATAACCTTCGCCACCTCTCCAGTATTTCTAATTTTCCAGGATTCCATGCAGCGTCAGGACTTTGACTTTCATCTGCCCGATGAGCTGATCGCCCGCGCCCCCACTGAGGAGCGTCGCGGTAGCCGTCTTTTGTGTTTGGATGGGCCCAGTGGGGCCATCGTACACCGGCAGTTCCCAGATATTCTCGACCAGGTACAGGCCGGCGACCTAATAGTCTTTAACGATACCCGGGTGATTCCTGCGCGCCTGTTCGCGCAAAAGGAGACCGGCGGCAAGCTGGAAATCCTGGTGGAGCGGGTGCTCAACGAAACGGATATCTGGGCCCATGTACGCTCCAGTAAGTCGCCCAAGCCCGGTTCCACCATCGTCCTCGAGGACGGCACCCGTATCGAGGTGACCGGCAGAAAGGATGCACTGTTTGAGCTGTCCTTTCCCAAAGAAGAGGGTGTGCTGGCGATTCTGGATCGCCTCGGCCATATGCCGCTGCCTCCTTATATTGATCGGGAAGACGATGCCAGCGATCGGGAGCGCTACCAAACCGTGTACGGTCGCAATGCCGGCGCCGTTGCGGCGCCAACGGCGGGGCTGCATTTTGACGATGAAATGATCGGTGCGCTGCGGGATAAAGGGGCGGAGGTTGTCTTCGTGACCCTGCATGTGGGTGCCGGTACCTTCCAGCCGGTGCGCGTAGACAATATTTATGAGCACCAGATGCACAGCGAAGTGCTGGATGTCTCCCAGGAAGTGGTGGATGCGGTAACTGCTTGCCGCGCGCGCAATGGCAGTGTGATTGCGGTGGGTACCACCAGCGTGCGCGCGCTGGAGAGTGCGGCGCGCAGCGGCCAGTTGCAGGCCACGGTGGGGGAGACGGATATCTTTATCTATCCCGGTTATGAATTCCAGGTTGTGGATAAGTTGATTACCAACTTCCATCTGCCGGAATCCACCTTATTGATGCTGGTGAGTGCCTTCGCGGGGTACCAGCATACGATGGCCGCCTATAAGGCCGCAGTAGAGGAGCAATATCGCTTCTTTAGTTACGGCGATGCCATGTTTATTACCCGCGATCCCAATGCCAAAAAAGAAGAAGTCGCATCAGCGAAAGGAGATACCCAGTGAGCCGCGAATGTTTTATGCAGTTTGAAGTGGATACCACTGATGGCAAGGCCCGTCGTGGCCGTTTGCGTTTCCCTCGCGGTGTGGTGGAAACCCCAGCGTTTATGCCGGTGGGCACTTATGGCACCGTGAAAGGCATGTTGCCGAGGGATATCGAGGGTATCGGTGCGCAGATTATTCTGGGTAATACCTTCCACCTGATGCTGCGCCCGGGTACCGAAGTGGTGAAAGCCCACGGCGACCTGCACGATTTTACCCAGTGGTCCGGCCCGATCCTGACCGACTCCGGCGGTTTTCAGGTGTTTAGCCTGGGTGAGCTGCGCAAGATTACGGAAGAGGGGGTTTCTTTCCGCTCGCCGATTGATGGCAGCCCGGTATTCCTGGACCCGGAAGAATCCATGCGCGTTCAGCGGGACCTGGGTTCCGATATTGTGATGATTTTCGATGAGTGCACCCCCTACCCGGCCACTACCGATGAAGCGCGCAAGTCTATGGAGTTGTCCCTGCGTTGGGCGGAGCGCTCCAAGAAGGCCCACGGCGATAGCCCGTCGGCGCTGTTCGGTATTGTGCAGGGCGGTATGTTCCCGGAATTGCGCGATGTGTCCCTGCGCGGCCTGACCGAAATCGGCTTTGATGGCTATGCCATTGGTGGCCTATCGGTGGGTGAGCCGAAAGATGAGATGATCAAGGTGCTGGATCACCTGGCGCACAAAATGCCGGAAGACAAGCCGCGCTACCTGATGGGTGTGGGCAAGCCGGAGGATATTGTCGAGGCGGTGCGTCGCGGTGTGGATATGTTCGACTGCGTGATGCCCACGCGCAATGCGCGCAACGGCCACCTGTTTACCTTTGAAGGGGTGGTGAAAATCCGCAATGCCAGGCACCGTCATGATACGGCCCCCCTGGAGGAAGAGTGCGATTGCTACACCTGTGAGAATTTCTCTCGCGCGTACCTGCATCACCTGGATCGCTGTGGTGAGATTCTCGGTGCGCAACTGAATACGATTCACAATTTGCGCCACTACCAGCGCCTGATGCAAAAGCTGCGCGATGCCATTGCCGCCAATGAGTTGGAGGCCTATGTCGCGGAGTTCTACCGCGGTCTTGGGCGCGAGGTGCCCGCGCTACAGGCCTAGTCGGGCGGCATTTTTATCCTATTTGGGGTGCAGTCGAGCGCATCGCTGTGCCCCTGTCATTTGTTCGGCTCCCTGATCTCCGTATAATCGGCCCACCTTTTGCGGGAGCTCGGCACCTTGCAATCTGCACGGTGTGCCCACATATCCAGGCAAATTGCCAAGCTTTACCGGCCCTCGGGGTCACACTAGAACAATGAGAACAGCATGAATCGCTACCCGATCTGGAAGTACTTTCTGATTCTCGCGGTTGTGGCCTTCGGCCTGATCTACGCCGCGCCCAATCTCTATAAGCCGGACCCTGCAGTGCAGATTTCCGGTCAGTCCAGCGCTCTGGTGATGGATGAACGTGTCCTCACTCAGGCGCGCAAGGCCCTGGATGAAGAGGGTATCGAGCACTTTGGTGGCGAGGTGGGCGATAAGGCCATACTGATCCGCCTCGAGTCCATCGATCAGCAGCTGCCGGCCAAGCGCGCAATCCAGCAGGCACTGGGACACAGCGATTATGTCGTTGCCCTGAACCTGGCCTCCACTACACCCCAGTGGTTGAGCGATATCGGCGCCAGCCCCATGAAGTTGGGTCTCGACCTCGCCGGTGGTGTGCACTTCCTTATGGAGGTGGATACCAACACCATCGTAAAAACCAATATGGAAGGCTATGCGCAGGATGTGAAAACCAAGTTGCGCGCGGCCAAGGCTCGCTATCGCAGTGTGGATCTGGTCGACGACCGCGAGATTGTGGCGCGCTTCCGCAGTGGCGAACTGCGCAACCTGGCCCTCTCCACCATGCGCAAAGAATTCCCCCAGTTGCAGCTGCGTGAATCCGGCAGTGGTGAGAGCCTGGAAATCCGCGCGACCCTGTCTGAGCAGGAGATCAAGCAGCTGGAAGATTATGCGGTTTCTCAGAACCTCACCACCCTGCGCAATCGGGTGAATGAACTGGGTGTAGCCGAGCCGATCGTGCAGCGTCAGGGGCGCAACCGCATCGTGGTAGAGCTGCCTGGTGTGCAGGATACCGCAGAGGCCAAACGTATTATCGGTAAGACAGCGAACCTCGAATACCGTATGGAAGCCAGCCCCGATGAGTTGGTTACCAATAAAGAATATTTCGAATACCGCGGTGAGCGCCAGCAACAGATGTACGGCGGTGCCTGGCTCGAGCGCAAGATTATTATCAAGGGCGACAGCGTCACCAATGCCCGTGTCGGTTACGATGAGAGCGGTCTTCCCCAGGTAAATATCACCCTCGATTCCCGCGGCGGTGAATTAATGCACCGCGCGACCTGGAAGAATGTCGGCCGCCGCATGGGCACTCTGTTTATCGAGACCCGTTTTACTCCGCAGACCAAAATCGATGCGGAAGGTAATGAGATTATCGAGCAAATTCGGACTGAAGACAGAAAGATCATCAGTCTCGCCACCGTGCAGAGTGCGTTGGGTAAGCAGTTCCGGGTCACTGGTCTGGATAGCCCGGCGGAAGCCCAGGAGCTGGCTCTGCTGCTGCGTGCCGGTGCCCTGGCGGCTCCCATGTACTTCGTTGAGGAGCGTGTGATCGGGC
Source organism: Microbulbifer echini (assembly GCF_041447225.1). Classification (NCBI taxonomy): domain Bacteria; kingdom Pseudomonadati; phylum Pseudomonadota; class Gammaproteobacteria; order Cellvibrionales; family Microbulbiferaceae; genus Microbulbifer; species Microbulbifer echini. Next base: position 15,618 of record NZ_JBGMEL010000003.1, read on the forward strand.
CATCTCTCGGTGCCGACAACATTAAGGTGGGCGTGCAATCTGTGCAGATTGGCCTGCTCGCGGTTATTATTTGTATGTTGATTTCCTACCGGGTATTCGGCCTGGCGGCGAACCTGGCTCTGGCGATCAACCTGATCCTGTTGGTTGCCGTGATGTCGATTCTCGGCGCCACCCTGACGCTGCCCGGTATCGCCGGTATTGTATTGACGGTCGGTATGGCGGTGGATGCCAATGTGCTGATCTTCTCGCGAATACGGGAGGAACTCAGGAATGGGATGCCTCCCCAATCGGCCATTAGTGCCGGCTTCGATAACGCCTACAGCACAATTGTGGACGCCAATATCACTACCCTGATCGTGGCGGTCATTCTGTATGCCATCGGCTCCGGTCCGGTACAGGGCTTCGCGGTTACCCTGTCTATCGGTATTCTCACCTCCATGTTCAGTGCCATTATGGGCACGCGCGCAATCATCAACTTGTTCTACGGCGGTCGCCGTGTACAGAAACTCTGGATTTAAGGGGACTGGCCATGAGTGAGAGCAAAGTGGAAAACGGCAAGATTACTGAGTACATGGGCAAGCGCGTATACGACTTTATGCGTTGGCGCAAAATTGCGGCGATGATCTCGGTTGTGTTGGTATTGGCAGCGATCGGTATTCTGGCCGCGAAAGGCCTGAAATTCGGTCTGGACTTTACCGGCGGTACTCAGGTTGAAGTGGGTTACGAAGTTACCCCGTTTATCAATGATGTGCGCAGCCAGTTGGACAATGCCGGCTTTGAGGGGGCGACGGTGGTGAACTACGGCTCCGATAATGAGCTGATGATCAAGCTGCCCCCGGAAGTTGCCGAGGAAGAGACCCGTATCAGTGCTACCGACCAGGAAACCACCACGCCCATTGGCGACAAGGTGGTTGCGGTGTTGCGAGCGGGCAGTGAGGGCCAGGTTACCCTGCGCCGAGTTGAGCTGGTCGGCCCGCAAGTGGGGGCCGAGCTGCGCGACGATGGTGGTCTGGGTATGTTGGTGGCGTTGGCCCTGGTCATGATGTACGTGGCCCTGCGTTTCCAGTATAAGTTTTCGGTCGGTGCTGTGGCCGCCCTGGCGCACGATGTGATTATCGTGTTGGGCTTCTTTGCACTGCTGGGGCTGGATTTCGACCTGACTGTGCTGGCTGCGGTACTGGCGGTGATCGGTTACTCCCTGAACGATACCATCGTGGTGTCAGACCGTATCCGTGAGAACTTCCGCAAGGTGCGCAAAGCTGAATCTGAGGAGATTATCAATATCTCGATCAGTCAGACTCTGGGTCGAACCTTTATGACCTCGTTTACTACCTTGCTGGTGCTGTGGGCGCTGCAGTTCTTCGGCGGAGAGCTGATTCACAACTTCTCCCTGGCTCTGATTGTCGGGGTAGTTGTGGGTACTTACTCTTCTGTGTATGTGGCTGCGAATGTGCTGATGGCGATGAAGATTTCTAAGGAAGACTTGATGCCGCCAGTAAAAGAAGGCGCAGAGCTGGAAGAGATGCCCTGATTTAAATTCAAGACTGAATTGAACTGGCTGCCATTGGCGGCCTTTCAAGAAGGCCTCGGCACCGTTTCTCAAGTTGTAGAGACGGGTAATGCCGGGGCCTTTTCGTTTGGGCTTCGGCAAGGGGGGGGCTGGAAAAGGGGCTTTTAAGCGCGGGGTTTTTTGCCCAGGGTAATATGCTTGGGGCCGGAGGTGTTTGTCTGGCCACTCATTCCCTTGGGGACCTGCTCAATCTCACCACCCTTGGCCAAGAAAGCCTGTACTTGTGCCTCAATGCTCTCGCTGGTCTCTAGGGAGGTAGCCTGCTTGCGACTGGAAGACGAAGATGCTTTTTTGGCCACGTTGACTGTCCGGTTTTGGATTTGGCCAGTCATCATACAGCAAATTGCATAAAAAAGCACCCAACTGCTTAAGCTGTGCTCACAGGGTGGGGTTGGTTGGGTGGGGATGGATATCAGCTGTGCTGTCGCCGGGGGAAAGCCGGTTCAGTGGGGATGGCTAATCCTCCCGGCGGCGCACAGATTTTTTACTCGGTCTCCTGCTCCAGGAGTTCCGTATTGGTCACCGGCCAGCCGCCCATGTCTCGCCATTTGTTGACGATACCGCAGAACAGGGTTGCGGTTTTTTCCGCATCGTATTCGGCCGAGTGGGCACAGCTGTTATCGAATTCGATACCGGCGACCTGGCAGGCTTTGGCCAATACGGTCTGACCATAGGCGAGGCCGGCGAGGGTGGCGGTATCGAAGCAGGAAAAGGGATGGAAGGGGTTGCGCTTGACGCCGCAACGCTCGACGGCCGCGTTGACAAAGCCCAAATCGAAGTGGGCATTGTGGGCCACCATTACGGCGCGAGTGCAGCTGTGTTTTTTTATCGCACTGCGTATCTGGCGGAATAATTCCGGCAGCGCAATCTCCTCGGGCCAGGCTTCACGCTCGGGGGACTCCAGGTCGATGCCAATAAAGTCCAGGGCCGATTGCTCCACATTGGAGCCCTCGAAAGGTTCCAGGTGGAAACTGTGGGTTTCCAGAGGGAAGAGTTTGCCATCCTCATCCATATCCAGGATCACCGCCGAAATCTCCAGCAAGGCATCGGTGCGTGCGTTAAAGCCGCCGGTTTCCAGGTCGATAACGACCGGCAGAAAACCGCGAAATCGCTGGGCGAGGGGGCTTTTGGGTCCTGTGGGTTCTTCCGCGGGGGTCACTTTGGGTCCTTGCAAATCTCAGTTGGGCCGGGATGCTAGAGCCCGGCGGGACAGGGTGTCAGCGGGCCTAGGGCCCGCGTGGGCTCAGGCCGGAATTATACGAGTTTCCAGTTCAGGGTCTCACCGGCGGCCAGAGGAATCAGGCTTTCATCACCCATATCCAGGCTCTCAGGCAAGGCCCATGGCTGTTTGACCAGGGTGATCGTGTCGTCGTTGCGGGGCAGGCCGTAAAAATCCGGGCCGAAGTTGCTGGCGAAGCCCTCGAGCTTGTCCAGCTTTCCGGCGCGTTCAAAGGCCTCGGCATAAAGTTCGATGGCCGAGAAGGCGGTATAGCAGCCGGCGCAGCCGCAGTCATGCTCTTTTTTGTGTTGGGCATGGGGGGCGGAATCGGTACCGAGGAAAAACTTGGGGCTGCCGCTAGTGGCCGCTTCGATCAGCGCGGATTGATGATCGCCACGCTTGAGAATCGGCAGGCAATAAAAATGCGGGCGAATGCCGCCAACCAGCATGTGGTTGCGATTGTACAGCAGGTGGTGCGCGGTAATGGTTGCGGCCACCCCTTCGCGGGCGTTTTGCACAAACTCCACCGCATTGACCGTAGTGATGTGCTCAAGCACTACTTTTAGCGTGGGGAAATCGTCGACCAGGGGCGCCAGGGTGTTCTCAATAAACACATGTTCGCGGTCGAAAATGTCGATATCGTTAGTGGTTACTTCCCCGTGCAGCAGCAGCTTCATGCCGCAGGATTGCATCGCCTCGAGGGCGGGGTAGATGTTGGTGATATCGGTTACCCCGGAGTCGGAGTTGGTGGTGGCCCCAGCGGGGTAGAGCTTCGCGGCGATTACGCCTGCGGCGTGGGCCTGGCGAATGACTTCGGCATCGGTTTTATCGGTTAGGTAGATGACCATCAGCGGGTCAAAAGAGCGATCGGCCGGAACCTGCGCGAGGATGCGCTGCCGATAGGCCGTTGCACCCTCGGCAGTGGTGACGGGGGGCACCAAGTTGGGCATCACAATTGCGCGGTGAAATTGTCGGGCGGCATCGCCAACGGTGCGTTCCAGGGCGGTGCCGTCACGCAGGTGAATATGCCAGTCGTCGGGGGCGCGAAGAGTGAGTTGCTCCGTCATGGTACTCCAGAGTATTAATAGCTGTAGAAGAGTCACTGTGCGGCGCGCATGCTACCCGATGCGGGTAAAAAATGCGATGCACCAGCCGGTTAAAAAGTAGTCAATTGCATCGACTAACGCCTTGGCGCTAGTCGATCGCGATCTGAGGCGCTACAATCGCGCCCCGATAAACTGTGTGGGTATTTATTGTGGCCATAAATACCGATCCTGGGCATACCTCCAAGAATAATCTCCCCCAGAACAATACAAACTTCGCAGACAGGTGATCCAGGTCGCCGCACTTTGACTGTGGCGGCGAAATTTCGGCAGCAGAGGACAGCAATGAGCAAAATCGAGAAGGTGGTACTGGCATATTCCGGCGGACTGGATACTTCAGTGATCGTGCGCTGGCTGCAGGATACCTACGGTTGTGAAGTGGTAACTTTCACCGCGGATATCGGCCAGGGGGAAGAGGTGGAGCCGGCCCGAGCCAAGGCCGAGGCCCTCGGTGTTAAAGAAATTTATATCGATGACCTGCGCGAAGAATATGTGCGGGATTTCGTTTTCCCGATGTTTCGTGCCAACGCGATTTACGAAGGGGAATACCTGCTGGGTACCTCTATTGCGCGTCCACTCATTGCCAAGCGCCTGATCGAGATCGCCAACGAAACCGGGGCCGATGCTATTTCCCACGGCGCTACCGGCAAGGGCAACGATCAGGTGCGCTTCGAGCTGGGCGCCTACGCGCTGAAGCCGGGTATTCAGGTGATTGCGCCCTGGCGGGAATGGGACTTAAATTCTCGCGAAAAGCTGATGCAGTACTGCGAGCAGCACAAAATTCCCGTGGACTTCTCTTCCGGCAAGAAAAAGTCTCCCTACTCGATGGACGCCAACCTTCTGCATATCTCCTATGAAGGCGGTAACCTCGAGGACCCCTGGGCAGAAGCCGAGGAAGATATGTGGCGCTGGAGTGTAAGCCCGGAAGCCGCGCCGGAAGCGCCGACGTATATCTCCGTCGGTTTTGAGCAGGGCGATCCGGTCTCCATCGATGGTGAACGCCTCAGCCCGGCCACTCTGCTGGAAAAACTCAATAAGCTGGGCGGCGCCAATGGCATTGGTCGTCTGGATATCGTTGAAAACCGCTATGTGGGGATGAAGTCCCGCGGTTGTTACGAAACACCCGGCGGCACAATTTTGATGAAGGCACACAGGGCGATCGAGTCTATTACCCTGGATCGCGAAGTGGCGCACATGAAGGACTCTCTGATGCCGCGTTACGCCGAGCTGGTGTACAACGGTTACTGGTGGTCCCCGGAGCGTCGCATGCTTCAGGCTGCGATCGATGAATCCCAGGCTGTGGTGAACGGCGAAGTGCGCCTCAAATTGTACAAAGGTAGTGTGAGCGCAGTAGGGCGTCGCTCTGCGGATAGTTTGTTCGATGAGCGTATCGCTACTTTCGAAGACGACGCCGGTGCTTACGACCAGAAAGATGCCGAGGGCTTTATCAAGCTCAACGCACTGCGGTTGCGTATCGCGGCCGGTAAAGGAAGAAAGTTGATTTAGTCGACTTAGTTGATTTAGATCAGCCAAGGCCGGAGACGGATGCGCTTAAATCCTTATCTGGCCGACAGTGACAGCTGTGTGTATGCCTACAGGCTCATTGCGCATTAGATAGGTTCATTCATAACTGCTGCAGACCCAGTGGTGGGCGAGCCCCGCTCTGTGGAACCGAATTTTAAAAGCAACGGAAGTATAAACATGACGACAACGGTGGCAAAGACCGGCCCTGTGCCGGACTATGACTACAATATCGTGCGCCAGTTCACCATCATGTCCGTGGTCTGGGGCATTTTTGGTATGGGCATGGGCGTATTGATTGCGGCCCAGCTGGCCTGGCCCGAGCTCAATGATTTCTGGCAGCCCTTCTCCCATTTCGGACGATTGCGGCCACTGCACACCAATGCGGTAATTTTCGCATTCGGTGGTAGTGTTCTGTTTGCCACCTCCTATTATGTGGTGCAGCGCACCTGCCAGGTTCGTCTTTGGGGCGGCTGGTTGATTCCCTTTACCTTCTGGGGATGGCAGGTCGTAATTGTCGCAGCGGCAATTACCCTGCCGATGGGCTTCACCTCCACCAAGGAATACGCCGAGCTGGAGTGGCCAATCGACATCCTGATCGCTGTGGTTTGGGTCGCTTATGCACTGGTGTTCTTCGGCACCATCATGAAGCGTAAGACCTCCCACATCTATGTGGCGAACTGGTTCTTTGGGGCTTACATCATCACCATCGCTGTCCTCCATATTATTAATAATCTGGAAATTCCGGTTGCTCCGTTTAAGTCTTACTCCATTTACTCCGGTACCAAGGATGCGATGATCCAGTGGTGGTATGGCCACAATGCGGTAGGCTTCTTCCTGACCGCCGCCTTCCTCGGCATCATGTACTACTTCGTACCCAAGCAGGCGGGCCGTCCGGTTTATTCCTACCAGCTGTCCATCGTGCATTTCTGGGCACTGATCTCCCTGTACGTCTGGGCCGGTGGTCACCACTTGCACTACTCAGCGCTACCCGACTGGGCGCAGAGCCTGGCGATGGTTATGTCCCTGATTCTGCTGGCACCTTCCTGGGGCGGCATGATCAACGGCATCATGACCCTGTCCGGGGCCTGGCATAAACTGCGTACCGATCCGACTCTGCGCTTCCTGGTGGTTTCTCTGTCCTTCTACGGTATGTCCACCTTCGAAGGTCCGATGATGTCCATCAAAACGGTGAACGCCCTGTCGCACAATACTGACTGGACTATTGGCCACGTGCACTCCGGTGCTCTCGGCTGGGTTGCGATGATTTCTATCGGTGCTCTGTATCACCTGGTTCCGGTACTGTGGAAGCGCCGCGAGATGTACAGCACCAAGCTGATCAACGCGCACTTCTGGTTGGCCACTGTCGGTACTGTTCTGTACATCGCTGCGATGTGGGTGAACGGCATTACCCAGGGCTTGATGTGGCGCGCATTTAACGCCGACGGCACGCTGACTTACAGCTTCGTGGAGAGTGTTGTTGCGAGCCACCCAGGTTATGTGGTGCGCTGGTTGGGCGGTGCCATGTTCCTCGTGGGTATGCTGCTGATGGCGTACAACGTCTACCGCACGATTACTGAAAAAGTAAACGATGCCGAAGCCGATAACACCGTTCGAGCAGTGCCTGCGGCATAGGAGTTTAGATCGTGAAGAATCATGACATCGTAGAAAAAAATATCGGCTGGATGATCTTTTTCACCATTATCGCCATTAGCTTTGGTGCATTAGTGGAGATCGTCCCGCAGTTCTTTACCAAGGAAAACTACACCCCTCTGCCGGGTCAGAAACCGCTGACCGCGCTGCAGTTGGAAGGCCGCGATATCTATATTCGCGAAGGCTGCCACGTGTGTCACACCCAGATGGTGCGCCCGCTGCGCGCCGAGGTGGAGCGTTACGGCCACTACTCCATGGCGCAGGAATCCGTGTACGAGCACCCCTTCCTGTGGGGTTCCAAGCGTACCGGTCCAGATCTGGCTCGTGTAGGTGGTCGTTTTTCTGACGAATGGCAGCGTGCACACCTGTACAACCCGCGCAGTGTAGTGCCTGAGTCCATCATGCCGGCCTACCCCTGGTTGTTCGACAATGTGGTTACTGGCAACTACACCGCGCGCAAAATGGAAGCTCTACGCCTAGTGGGTGTTCCCTACACCGATGAAGATATCGCCAATGCGGCCAAGCCATTTGTCGGCGGCAAAGTGAAGGAAATTGATGCTCTGGTCGCCTACTTGCAACAGCTGGGTACTCTGGTTACTCAAAAACGCTAATAGCGGGGAAGGAAACTCGTGACTATCGAAACTTTACGGGAAATCGGATTGGTTCTGGGATCACTGGCCTTCCTGGCGATCTGCTGGTGGGCTTTCTCTCCGAAGCGCAAGAAGCGCTTCGAAGAAGATGCCAATTTGCCATTTGCCGATGATGAGCAACAAGCGGACAAGGACGCGTCGGCCGCTCAGAAGGATGAATCCAAATCCGAGCAAAAGCCCGGAACTGAACGAAAACAGGGGCAGGACAAGTAATGAGTACATTCTGGAGTGTGTGGGTAATTGTACTCACCCTCGCCAATCTGGCGTTGATTACCTGGGTGTTGTTCGCCAACCGAAAAGTGGCAGTGGACGACCAGGCTGAACCGGAAAACAAAACAACCGGCCACGTATACGACGGTATCGAGGAGTATGACAACCCTCTGCCCAAGTGGTGGTTCATGCTGTTTATCGCCACGTTGATATTCTCTGTTGGATATCTGGTGATCTATCCGGGTATGGGTAACTTCAAGGGCGTTAGCGGTTGGTCTTCTGTTGGCGCTCTCGAGGCCTCCCAGGCCAAGGCGCAGGAGAAGTTTGACGAGCACTTTGGCAAATATCTCGATATGCCGATTGAGGAAATTGCCCAGAGCCCTGAGGCTCGCAAAATGGGTGGGCGCATTTTCGCCAACAACTGCGCCGTGTGCCACGGGGCGGATGCTGGTGGTAACTTCGGTTTCCCCAATCTCACTGATAACGCCTGGCTGTATGGCGGTACCCCGGAGAAAATCCTGGAGACCCTGAACAACGGCCGTCAGGGCATGATGCCTCCACAGGGCCCGGTTATTGGTGAAGAGGGTGTGAAGAACACCGCCGAGTATGTGCTCTCTCTGAATGGCCTGGACCACGATAAGGCCATGGCTGCCGAGGGGCAGAAGGTGTTCAACACCGTGTGTATGGCCTGTCACGGAATGGACGCCAAGGGTAATCAAGCCCTGGGTGCCCCGAACCTGACCGACGATCTGTGGCTTTACGGTAGCAGCCGCGAGCAGATCCAGCACACGATACGTGGTGGGCGTACCAATATGATGCCTGCGCAGAAGGACAAACTGCGTGAAGACAAGATTCGCCTGGTGGCGGCCTATGTCTACAGCCTGTCTCAGCAGGACGAGGAACAGCAGTAATCGAATAAGGCCCAGCTATGCTGGGCCTTATTTTTTTAGAAGGAACTCCGGGTGCTGCAGGGACGGAGATAAAAGCCTCAACATAAGTGGCTACCTGTGCCCACGTGCGGATTTTGCCCGTGTGAGAGTGAGGTTTTTGTGAGTGACTTGATACCCACCCGTGAGGAGCAGGAAGGTAATGGCGAAGTCCGTTACCGGATGCTCTATGAGTCGGACGATAAGATATACATTCGCCATATCCGCGGTATTTATACCCGGATACGCAAGTACACAGGCCTGCCGCTGTTACTGGCTTTCTTTTTTATTCCCTGGATCAATATCGACGGGCGTCAGTCGGTCTTCTTTGATCTTCCTACCCGTCAATTCCATATCCTTTGGACAACCTTTGGCCCCCAGGACGGCTTCCTGCTCGCCTGGTTACTGATCATTGCCGCTTTTGCTCTTTTTGCTGTAACCACCTGGATGGGGCGTGTGTGGTGTGGCTTCACCTGCCCGCAGACGGTGTGGACCATGATGTTTATGTGGGCCGAACGAGTCTGTGAGGGCGACCGCAATAAACGCATGAAGCTGGATAGGGCCCCCTGGGGTGTGGAAAAAACTCTGCGCAAAGGGGGGACTCATGCGATATGGCTGTTGATCTCGCTGGCTACGGCCCTGGCTTTTGTCGGTTACTTTTACGGCATTCGCGAGTTGGTGGTGGATCTGGCCACATTTGAGGCCCATCCACAGGGTGTCTTCTGGGTTGCCTTCTTTACTTTTGCCACCTACATGAATGCGGGCTTCCTGCGGGAACAGGTGTGCAAGTACATGTGCCCCTATGCGCGTTTTCAATCGGTGATGTACGACGAGGATACCCTCGCTGTTTACTACGATGCCAAGCGTGGGGAGACCCGCGGTCCGCGCAAGAAAAACGTCGACTACAAAGCCGAAGGTATGGGGGACTGTATCGACTGTTACTGGTGCGTACAGGTTTGCCCGGTGGATATCGATATTCGCGATGGTCTGCAGTTCGAATGTATCAACTGCGGTCTCTGTGTCGATGCCTGTAACAGTGTCATGGACAAAATGGGTTATGACCAAGGCTTGATCCGTTTCACCTCCGAGGACGAGCTGCAAACGGGCAAGACCAACTTTTTGCGTCCGCGCTTGTTTGGCTACGCAGTCGTTCTGCTGGCCATGATAGGATTGTTTGCGCACCAAGTGGCGACTCGCAGCCCTATTGAGGCGGAGATTACCCGCGACCGCGGTGCCCGTATGTTTAGGGTTTCCCGTGGGGTAGTGCAGAATGTTTACACCGTGAAGATCAACAATATGGATCAGGCGGCGCATGAGTTCAGCATCCGCGTTGAAGGCAATCCGAATTATGACTATTCGGTGCGCAAGCCGAGCAACATCTACCTGAAGGCCGGTGAAATTTATCCGGTACCCATTCGGGTAAGTGTGCCCAAAACGCAGCTGAAGGATACCAAACACGATATCGTGATCGTGGTGCAGGCTGTCGATGACCCGGAGCTGGTCAACAAGCATCGAACGGTATTTATTGGTCCCAAGCAGTAGACGGGACGCCGTTCCCGTTGCAAAGTACGGGCCCGCTCAGGCGGGCTTGGCTTTTCTGCACAAAACGGTAATTTTGGTAACGCGATGAATGAACCAATGTCGAAACCCTGGTATCGGGAATTCTGGGCCTGGATGGTCCTGGCACCGCTGATTGCGGTGGTTGTAGTGTCCTCTATCACGGTTTCCATAGCCGTGCGCTTCGCTGATGATCAGGTCAGTGATACCTATTACAAAGACAGCCGTATGTACCACTTCTCCGCCGAGCAGGACCAGCGTGCAAAAGCATTGGGACTGGCAGCGCTGGTGCAATTCCAACGTGCAGAGGGTGGCGTCACCCTAGAGCTAAATGGCAATACCGATTACCCAGAGGAGCTGCTGCTCACCTTGAGTCATCCGGTGGAAGAGGATCTGGATCAGCATATTCTCTTGTCGCAGCTTTCTGTTGGGCGTTATTCCGGTGCGGTTCCAGGTGAATTGAACCGCCGCTGGTACCTGCGTCTGATGCCTGAGCTGGACCCCCGTGCGCACCAGGAGGCTGAGTGGCGCCTCAAGGGAGAGATTAACTTCGACCTGGGCAATGCAGCGCCCATGAACCCCGGCAGTCAATGACATCTCCCTGTTATCACTGTGGGCTCCCGGTTCCCGCCGGTAGCAATCACACGGTTGTTATCGAAGGTACCTCGCGCAGCATGTGCTGCCCGGGTTGCGAGGCTGTGGCGAGCGCCATTGTCTCAGGGGGGCTCGACGGCTTTTACCGTTACAGGGAAAAGCAAAGCGACCGGCCGGAACAGAGTCAGCCGCAGGATCGCTGGGGCGCCTACGACCTTCCCGAGGTACAACAGCAGTTTGTACACGACTGGGATGGCGAGGCCAAAATGGCGGCTCTGCTGATCGGCGGTATCACCTGCGCCGCCTGCGTTTGGTTGATCGAAAAGCACCTGGGGCAGTTGACCGGAATTGAGAAAGTCTCGGTCAATGCCAGCACCCAGAGAGCACAAGTTGTTTTTGACCCCGAGCAGATCCAACCCAGTGATCTGTTTGAAGCCTTGGAGCGCATCGGCTATCGCCCTGCGCCGGCAACCGCCGCCAATCGCGAAAGTGTGATTCAGAGCGAGCACCGCGCGGCCCTGCGCCGCCTCGGGGTTGCGGGTCTCGGCACCATGCAGGTGATGATGTTCGCCATCGCTCTCTACTTTGGCGCTGGCAGTGGCGATGTGGGTGAATTTGAGCGCTACTTCCGCTGGGTATCCCTGCTAGTGGCTACACCCGTGGTGTTCTACGCCGCGCGCCCTTTCTTCAGTGCGGCCCTGCGCAGTCTGCGCGCACGGCATTTGAGCATGGATGTGCCGGTCTCCCTCGCCATTGGCCTGGCCTACGGTGCCAGTTTCTATGCCACCGTATTCGGTACTGGTGAAGTCTATTTCGAATCCATTTCCATGTTCACCTTTTTCCTGCTGCTGGGGCGTACTGTCGAGATGCGTGCACGCCACCGCGCCGGGCTGGCCAGCGGCGGCTTGGCCCAGCTGCTGCCGATGACTGCCGCCAAGTTTGCAGGCGATGAAATCACGCATATTCCCGTGGCGGCCCTGACCGAGGGTGACCGTATTTTACTGCGCCCGGGTGATACGGTTCCCGCCGATGGCGAGGTGCTGGAGGGGGAGAGTGGTGTGGATGAATCGTTGCTTAGCGGCGAGTCTGCCCTGCAGCAGAAGGCGATGGGAAGCCCGGTGTACGCGGGCAGTGTCAATGGCGATTCGAGCCTGACGGTGCGGGTGGTTGCGGCGGGTAGATCCACAAGATTGTCGGCGATCGAGCGCCTTGTGGAGCGCGCTCAATTGGATAAACCGAGTCAGGTTGCTCTGGCGGACCGGGTCGCCGGTATTTTTGTCGGAGTGGTGTTGCTGGCGGCCCTGGGGGCATTTGCGGTCTGGTGGCAGCTGGACCCGAGTCGGGCCTTCTGGGTCGCCCTTTCAGTGCTGGTGGTTACCTGTCCCTGTGCACTTTCCCTGGCTACGCCGGCGGCACTGGCTTCAGCCACTTTACGCCTGCAGGAACTGGGGCTGCTAGTGGCTGGTGGCAGCCTTCTGGAAACCCTGCCGCAGATCAGTCGGGTAGTGTTCGATAAAACCGGCACCCTGACTCGCGGCGAACCGCGCATTCTGCAAATTAATTTGATACGCGACGGCTGGACTGAACAGCGGGTTAAGGATGTCGCCGCCGCTCTCGAATCGCAAACTCACCATCCGCTGGCGCGGGCGTTTCGTTCCTGGCGTGGCAATCTGACTGCAAGCCAGCTTAAGGTTCACACAGGCCGTGGCCTCGAGGGGTACATAGACGATGTCCGCTATCGTCTGGGACGCGCGGATTTCGCCGTGTCTAAACCAGAAAAGGCCCCGGAAGGCGAGGGGCAGTGGTTATTGCTTGCCGATGATCGCGGCGCTGTGGCCTGGATCGCCCTCGGGGATAAATTGCGCGAGTCCGCACCACAAGCCGTTGAGCAGCTGGGGCGGATGGGGTTGTCGGTGGAGCTGCTGAGTGGCGATCAATCCGGTGAGGTGCAGCGCCTGGCGAGCGAGGCGGGTATTGCACATTTTCGTGCCGGCGCATCGCCTGAAGACAAGCTTACACATATGAGGCAGCTTCAGGGTCAAGGGGAAGCCGTTCTGATGGTGGGAGATGGCCTCAATGATGTGCCGGTACTCTCGGGTGCGGACGCTTCGGTGGCGATGATGTCCGCTGCCGACCTGGCCCAGTCCCGCGCCGATGCCATCCTGCTCAATGGCGACTTGCAGGTGCTGGCACAGTCTGTCGAATTGGCGCGCAAATGTCGCCGAGTGGTGCGTCAGAACCTGGCTTGGGCTCTGGGCTATAACGCCATCGCTCTGCCTTTGGCGGTATGTGGTTTGGTACCTCCATGGGCTGCGGCTATGGGTATGTCACTGAGTTCCCTGGTGGTAGTGGTCAATGCTCTGCGCTTGTCCCGCGCCAAATCCCCAGAGGGGGGAATCGCCAGGCGTGCGCCGGACCTACAGCCCGGATTTGCGGATTAATACAGAGGAGTGAAGCATGGACAGTCTCTATTTCTTGATTCCTATTGCGGTAGTGTTTGTCGCTCTCGCCACCAAAGTTTTTTTCTGGGCTGTAAACAATGGCCAGTATGACGACTTGGAAACCGAGGGGCGCAGAATTTTGTTTGAAGACGATCTTCAGGGGCCATCCTCGGAGCCTGGGGAAAAGGAGCAGTAATTCGTGGGGGATTGGGGGTTCTTGGCGGCGGCGCTCGCCATCGGTTTTCTCGGCAGTAGCCACTGTATTGGCATGTGTGGGGGCATTTCGGGTGCCCTGGGTATGGCGGTACCCGGTAGGCAGACCGCTTGGATACAACTCGGCTCCTACCAGTTGGGACGTATCGCCAGTTACACACTGATGGGAGGCCTCGCCGGTGCCTTGGGGGCTGCGGTGATTCCGGCGCTCACACCACTGCGATTTGCCGCGGGCATTATGCTGATCGTGATGGCGCTTTATGTGGCGGGAATATGGCGTGGCTTGGTATGGCTCGAGAAAGGCGGTAGTTATCTGTGGCGCTATGTGCAGCCGCTCTCAGCGAAGTTGCTGCCGGTGCGTTCCGCCGGCCAGGCCGTGGCGCTGGGCTCTTTGTGGGGTTGGCTGCCCTGCGGGTTGGTCTACAGCGCACTGACTTTTGCCCTGGCTCAGGGGAGTGCCGAGCGCTCGGCGCTGGCGATGCTCGCTTTCGGCTTGGGCACTTTACCGGCCATGCTGGCCACTGGTGCCGCTGCTGTGCAAGTGCGTAACATTGTACAGAAGCCGGGGGTACGTCTGGGTTTTGCCGCGGCAATTATGCTGTTTGGATTCTGGACCCTGTGGGGCGCACTCGGTCATGGGGGCCACGGAGGGCACGCTAGCCATGGGGCTATGGGAGCTATGGAGTCTCCCCAGGTGGAGGCGCAGGAGTCTCACCACCATCACTGAGGGTGCTTAGGGCGCCGCAATCGAGCGGTGCCCTTTTGGTTCATTAGGTCCGAGTTAAAATTCGATGCGCAGGGACAGGTCGATTGCGCGCAAATGCTTGGTGAGGCTGCCCGAGGAGATGTAGTCCACTTCAAGCTCGGCCAGCTGCGCGATCCGCTCCCGATCGACACTGCCGGAAATTTCAATTTTCGCGCGACCTTTGGCCAGTGATAGTGCACTACGGGTGTCCGCATCGTTGAACTCATCGAGCATAATCACATCGGCCCCACTGGCCAGTGCCTGCTGCAGTTCTTCGAGGTTTTCCACTTCGACCTCCACCAGCGCTTCCGGCTTAATAGTTCTCGCCTGAGCGACCGCCTTATCGATGCCGCCTGCGGCTGCGATATGGTTTTCTTTAATGAGAAAAGCGTCATAGAGACCGATGCGGTGATTGTGGCAGCCGCCGCACAGCACGGCGTATTTTTGCGCGCTGCGCAGACCCGGAATGGTTTTGCGCGTGTCGAGGATCTTCACCTCGGTGCCCGCGGCGCGTGCGGCAAATTCAGCGGCAGTTGTAGCGGTTCCGGAGAGCGTTTGCAGGAAATTGAGTGCGGCTCTTTCTCCACTGAGGATCGCACGCGCATTGCCTTGCAGCTCAAATAGTACGCTATTAGCGGCAACTTGGTCGCCGTCAGCAAAATGCCAGGTAAGTTGCAAGCTGGGGTCCAGCTGCCGAAAAATTTCCTCAACCCAGGCGCGCCCGCTCAGGGTGCAGTCCTCACGAGTGATCACACGCGCGCGCGCGCTGCGCTCGGCGGGGATTAGTTGAGCGGTAATATCGCCGCTGCCGATGTCCTCCTCCAGCGCCGTTCGCACAGCCCTTTGCAGGTCGGTCATGATGTTCGGGATGGGGGAGTCTTTCGGGTGCATGGGCAAATCTCGATATAAACGCGCGCGCAGTTTACCAAAAGCGGTGCGCTTTGGATTGTCTGTGTTCGGCCGGGTGTTGAAGTCGATAACTTCTCAGCTAGCAGCTGCTCCAACATTTCGCTGTGACAAACCTCTCAAATGTGTCGCGAAACTATGTCAATAAGGCCGCGACCATGGGTAAAATTCAGTGTTGGTAGGCGCGGCTATGAATGTGAGCCTGCCCGGCGCACACTGTTCAAATGATTTACCTTAGTGCGTTCAAAATATAAGCAAAATCAAGCAGTTACTTGGTTTGGTTTGAATAGGATGTCGAGAAAATTTTATTAGTTGCGGCAATGTAACCCCCGTCCTGCGATCAACGTTTGAGAGAAGTGTCGCCGGTAGCGAGTGAGGCTTGGTTATTTATCGCGGCTTTTCCGGCTGGCAAGCGTTCAGTCAGCAAATGTGCAAGACGCCGGATGGTATTTGAAGGACCCCTTGGAATGAGTGAATCCAGCAAGGTAGTTTCCCTTTCAGAGAAAAGTGCAGGGCGCTCGGGAGCAAATGCGGTTAAGCCTGCGGTCCTGCCGTCGGCGGTTGCGCTGTTGAGAGATAAGGCCTGTACCCAGCTATTCGAGCGGGTCAAGACACTGTTTGGCAAAGTGGACGATTCACTTTTCGCCATGGCCGAGCGCGCCCATGGTCAAGCGGAACAGGATGGGCTTTTCCAGGCCTTGCGCCTGTTGCGGGTGGAGCGTCGCAATATTGCCGAGCGTTTTGTCGACAATGTTCAGCGGGCTTTCCAGATTCGTCAGGAGGCTCAGACTGAGCCCAGTTTCGCTCCGGATAATCTGTCGTTGGTACACAATGATGACCTAGAGCAGCTGGTAGCTGCGGATACTATGGTCGCCAGTGCCAAGCGTGATTTCGCCGAACCCCTCACCGAGCTGTGCCTGCGCTTGGATACTCTCTACGCGGTGAAGGTATACGACAAGAACAATCCCCTGGGTCCGGATGTTATCTGCGATGCGTTTGTCGATGCGATCCAGGCCCTCGACTTACATATTCGCGCCCGCCTCACCCTACTGAAGAAATTTGAGCAGCTTGTGATGCAGCAACTGCGTGAATTTTATGAGTTCTGCAACCAGCTGTTAGTGGAGCAGGGGGTGTTGCCCTCCCTGAGGGAGCAGCAACGCGCGGCGCGACAACGCCCAGGTTACTCTGCTGCGCGCGCGGCGGGTGGCACTCAGGCCCCTGCCGGGGTTTCGGCCATGGGGGAGGCCGCAGGTCAGGTTGCTCAGGGGGTTCCGGTTAGCGGGCATTTTGCTCCGGGTCTTGTCCCCTCCGCTGCGGGTATGACACCGATGCCGGCGGGGGACCTTCTCGGTCACCTGGGAGCCTTGCAAAGCGGTACGCACTATCAGGACAGTGGCGTCGCCCACTTGCTCAATGTCGGTGAATTGTTGCAACAGCGTCTGGTGGAGTCTAATCAGGCGGCGTCGCTGGCCAAGGTGGACAGTGATGTTATCAAGCTGGTGGAGATGCTGTTTTCCTTTATTTTGGAAGATCGCAGTCTCGCAACGCCGATCAAGTCCCTTCTCGGTCGTCTGCAGTTGCCGTTACTTAAGGTAGCTATCGCGGATAAATCTTTTTTCAGTAAAGGTGGTCACCCGGCGCGAAAACTGCTTAACGAGCTCGCCGATGCTGCGACAGGTTGGCAGGCGCCCGAGCAATATGAGTCCGATCCGCTCTATCGGGAAATTTCCCAGATTGTTGAGCGCGCCCTGAATGAATTTGATCGGGATATCCATATTTTTTCTGCGTTGCTGGAATCCCTGCGGGAATTTATTGTGCGCGAGCGCAAGCGGGCGGAAATGCTTGAGCGCCGGGTCGTAGACGAGGCGGATGGCCGCGCGAAAACTCAGGCCGCTCGGGCGCGTGTGGCTGCGGTTATGGATGCCTTGGTGGCGGAGCGCGACCTACCCCCGGTGGTACAGGACTGGCTCAACAAGGTTTGGAATAATGTATTGTTCCTCACCTGTGTCAAGGAGGGTACCGAGAGCGCGGCCTGGAGTCGGGATGTGCGCACCGCGCGGGATCTTGTCTGGAGCGTTCAGGCACCGATGCCAGAGGCGCGCAAGCAACTGTTGAGTCTTCTCCCCGCCTTGCAGGAGCGTTTGCGCGAAGGTATTGAGGCGCTCTCCTACAACGCTTTTGAGGCGCGCGGCTTGTTTGCCGGCCTTAAAGAAATTTATCGCGAGCGTTTTGCCCTGGCACAGCGTCTGACCGAGGAGCGTGAGCGCCAGGTCAAAGAGCAGGTGGCGCGTGAGCTCAAGGCGGCGACCGTCACGGACTCTGCTGAGGAGACCACCGGTGTTACAGCTGAGAGTACTGCCTCTGAGAGTATCGCCGCAGCGTCTCCGGAAATTGAGGCTCCGCCGCACGATGGGCGAGTTGAGGTGGGTGCTAACGATGTTCAGGTAGAAGTCGCCGTGCCGCCAATGGAAGAGCTGGAGCAGGCTGTTGCCCAGGCAGAAGTTGCTCCGACCACTGTGGAGCAGGAGGGCTTGGCGCCATTGGATGAAGAGGATCCTCACTGGCAAATGACTTTCCGCTTGGCTCAGGGCAGTTGGTTCGAATTGAAACGCTCTGAGGACGAACAGTTTCGCTGCCGTCTGGCGGCAGTGATCCGCGATATTGATCAGTTTATTTTTGTAAACCGCAACGGTGCCAAGGTGGCGGAGTTTGCACGCCTGGAGCTGGCCCATGCGCTGCGCTCGACCCAGCTCTTACCCCTCGACGACGGTATGCTGTTTGAGCGCGCCCTGCAGTCGGTTATTGGCAATGTACGTAAAAAGCGTAGCGAGCAGCGTTAGGGTATAAAGCGCTAAATTTTTATGCCCTGCAGAGCGCTTCTTGCACTGCACTTCTGTCGCTAGACTGCTCCAAACCGATTGGCATATCGATCAACGCTTCCATAAAATGGTAACTGCTGAAACCCCGAGGCCAATCGGGGTGGTAGTTTTGGAGCGGAGATCGCAGATTGAAATATCAAGTGGATTCCGGTTGGTTATCCGGGGCGCGCCGGGTTCCCAGCCCTCACTGCAACAGCCGGCCGGAAAACTGTCCTGTGGATCTATTGGTGATCCACAGCATCAGCCTGCCACCGGGTCAGTACGGCGGCCCTTATATCGATACCTTTTTCCTGGGGCAGTTGGATATTGATGCCCACCCCTATTTTGCGGAAATTGCTGCGCTACAGGTTTCTGCACACCTGCTGATCGATCGCGACGGTGTCGTCACCCAGTATGTGCCTCTGAATAGGCGCGCTTGGCACGCGGGAAAATCTGAATTCCAGGGGCGCAGTAACTGTAACGACTTCTCCATCGGTATTGAGCTCGAAGGGCTGGATACCGATATTTATACCGACGCCCAGTATCTGGCTTTAGCTGAAGTGAGCGCTGCCATCATGCAGGCCTATCCCGCTATCGATAGAGATAAAATTACCGGGCACTCGGATATTGCCCCGGGGCGCAAGTTGGACCCTGGCCCCGGCTTTGATTGGCAGCGATATCTGGGTGAAGTAAAAAAAATCGCCGAGTAGGATGTTGTCGGCGACATTGCACATGTATGTTGCCGCCTTACAATCGAATCCCGGTATTTTTGTGCCGGTTTACCCAAACCCACTACAAACTGACGCGGCAGCGCTATGACTTTGCTGATTATTTTAATGACTTTGGCTTTGGTGCAAATCTGGGGATCGGGCTGGCCTCTGCATCGCGATCGCTGGTTTGACCGCTGGAGCGCCCGTGTTGAAAAGGCGCCTCAGCTACAAGGTCAAGACGGACTGTTACTCGGGCTGAGTATCTTACCACCGGTCTTGGCCGCGGCCCTGGCCATGGCTTTTGTCGAGTCTTCCGCAGGTGGGTTGGGGGTACTTTTACTGGGAATTCCTCTACTGCTCTACTGCCTGGGGCGAGGGAATTTTAATGATATTCTGAGTACTTACCTGCGCAGCTGGTATCGAGGCGATTTAAAAGGCGCTGCCGAGGCAGCCAGGCCCCTTCTGCGGGAAATCCACGAAGGGGCAGGCGAGGGCGCCCGATTACACGAGCAGGTATTTCGCGGCGCGGCCTATTGTGCTTTTGAGCGACTCTTCGCCGTACTGTTTTGGTTTATCCTGCTGGGTATTCCCGGCGCACTGCTGTTCCGGCTCAGCGCCCTGTATGCGGAGCGAGCCCGGGGCACTGAGCGGGAGATCTCAGCTGCGCGCTGGCTGTGGCTGTTGGAGTGGGTTCCGGTGCGTGTGATGGGGCTCAGCTTTGCCATTGTGGGCAATTTTGCCGGCTGCTATCGCGCATGGCGCCAGTGCCTGATGTGCCGCGAGCGCGATACCGCCCAGGTGCTTGAAGCCTACCTCGAGGGTGCTTTGGGAGGAATTAATGCCAACGAGTGCCGTTTCTCCGATGATATCTCTCAGGTTCAGCGTCAGAGTGGCGCCGAGATCGAGGGGCTGCAGGCGCTTCTGTCCAGATCACTGCTGTTGTGGATTACCGTGTTGGCGCTGACGGTCCTGTTTACCTGAGTTGGACCTGTAGGCTCCGGCTCCAGTAGGTAACGGTATTCTTAGTGTCTTTATACTCTTTTAAGTATTTTTATTGGGAAAAATTACTACCAGTTGCTTGACTTATAACCACCATCCCAGATGATTGCGCCCGCTGCGTATCCCGGTCGAAGGGCCGGCTGCGGGCGTCATATACTCATTGGGGGATGTCTGGGTTGAAGGTTTCAATACTGGGAGAGCAAATGCTGTCAGATTTCAGTGTGGCAAGTGGTGGGGACACCGCAGCGCTGGTTGCCGGTTTGCGAGCCTATTTTCGCAGTGGCGTTACCCAGGAGCTTAACTGGCGGCGCCGTCAGTTAAGTCAGTTGCGCAAGATGCTCAGCGAAAATGAATCTCGTTTTATGCAGGCACTGGGGGAAGACCTGAACAAGGCCCCGCAGGAGGCCTATTTGACCGAGATTGCTTTTCTCTACAGTGATATTGACCACACCCTCAAATACCTGAAGCGTTGGGTTCGCTCACGTAAAGTGTCCTCTCCGTTGCTGGCCCAACCTGCCAGCAGTTATATCCAGCCAGAACCCCTCGGGGTAGTCCTGATTATTGGTGCTTGGAATTACCCATTACAGCTCCTGTTATCGCCATTGGTTCCTGCGATAGCTGCGGGCAACTGTGCCGTGGTAAAACCATCGGAGCTGGCTCCCAGGGTTTCCAGTCTGATCGCAGAATTGTTGCCCAGGTACCTCGATCGCGATGCCTTTGCCTGTGTCGAAGGGGCTGTGGCCGAAACTACCAATCTTTTGCAGCAGCGCTGGGACCATATCATGTACACCGGGGGGGGGCGGGTCGGGAGAATTGTGATGACCGCCGCCGCCAAACATCTGACGCCCGTCACCTTGGAGCTCGGGGGCAAGAGTCCCTGTATTGTGGCCGACGATGCCGATATTGAATTGGCTGCGCGGCGAATTGCCTGGGGCAAGTTCACCAATGCGGGGCAGACCTGTATCGCGCCAGATTATGTGCTGTGTACCCGGCATACCGCTGATCTCCTGGTCCCGGCTATCCAGCAGGCGGTGACAGACATGTTCGGTGATAACCCACAGCAAAGTGCCGACTATGGGCGCATCATTAACAGCCAGCACACACTGCGCTTGGCTGATCTTCTCGGCGGCGGGGAGGTTATTTACGGCGGTGAGGTGGATGCCGAAAAGTGTTACATGGCGCCTACTCTGATGCGTGCCGTCAACCTTGAGGCCCCGGTGATGCAGGAGGAGATATTCGGTCCACTGTTGCCGGTGATCGAACTGGATGAATTTGCCGCGGTGGAGGCATTCGTTAACCAGCGGGAAAAACCCCTGGCACTGTATCTTTTTACCAAAAGCGATGCCTTGGCCGAGCGCATTCTCTCCAGCTGCAGTTCGGGTAATGCCTGTGTTAACGACTGCATGATGTTTATGTTGGCACAGGACCTGCCATTTGGCGGAGTCGGCGCCAGCGGAATGGGGTGTTATCACGGAGAGCATGGTTTTAAAACGTTCAGCCACTTCAAAGCGGTGATGAAGCGTAAAAATATTTTGGACATCAATGTGCGCTACGCCCCTTATAGCAAGCGGAAATTCAGGCTATTGAAAATGCTGCAGTGATAAGACTGCTGAGAGGTTAATGGCGGCTAAAAAGGATTTTACTGGTTTTGGGGGGCTCTGAATTGGTACATTCAGCAATAAATTATTAAGACCAAAAGCGCTATGCCCTCGGACCGTAACGACCTGCCCACCAGCGCGGATATTTTTTGTGCCGCACAAACCGTCTCTGCCGCTGTTCATCGAACACCTCTGATTCGCTCTCAGTCTCTAGACCAGCTGGGAGGCGCTAACCTCTGGTTTAAGTGTGAGCACCTACAGAAGGTCGGTGCTTTCAAAGCACGCGGCGCCACCAATGCCGTTGCCAACCTGCCCGCTGCAACTCAAATGGTAGCTACCCACTCGTCGGGAAATCACGGTGCGGCTCTGGCGTGGGCCGCAGCAGGGCGCGGCCTACCCTGCATTGTCGTGATGCCGGAGACGGCGCCCAGAGCGAAGCGCGTGGCTGTGCAAGGCTACGGTGCCAGAGTCGTTACCTGTGGTCCAAGCCTGGCGGAGCGAGAGGCTGCGCTTAAAGCGGTTGTGGAGGAGACGGGTGCGCATATCGTTCCCCCCTTCGACGATAGCCGGATTATTGCGGGGCAGGGCACTGTTGCCCTTGAGGTTGTGCAACAGTGTCGCGACCAGGGCTTTACGCCGGATGTTATTGTGGCCCCGGTAGGTGGTGGGGGTCTGCTCGCCGGTGTCGGCCTGGCTATGGCCGCATTGGCACCGGATGTACTGGTGATCGGTGCCGAGCCGGCCGGTGCGGATGATGCCCAGCGGTCCCTGCGGGGTGGTGTGCATATCACCACTCAAGAGCCGCACACTATTGCGGATGGTTTGCGCACGACACTGGGGCGCAGAAACTACACCGTGATCCGCCGCACCGTGCGCGATATTGTGACAGTTTCAGAAAATGGTATCGTGCAGGCAATGCAACTGCTATGGACCCGCACCAAGCAACTGGTGGAACCCTCTGCGGCCGTTGGTTTGGCTGCGGTGCTTGAGCACGGTGCGCGCTTTCGCAATAAGAATGTCGCGATCATTCTCACCGGTGGCAATATGGACCTGGACAGGGTTTCAGGCCTGTTTGCCGGTGTGCAAGAGTAATCATTGGAGGAATGGATATGAAATTAGGCGTTTTCCAAATTAATGGCTGCAAACTCAGCACAGGTCTGGCGGCTTTGTTGATTTCCCTGGTGGCAGTGGTCGCTCAGGCTGGGCAGTTGACCCTATCCTCCAGTTCCCTCAAACCCGGCGCAAAGATGCCGTTGACTCATGTTTACAGTGGCTGTGGAGGGGAAAACCTCTCCCCCGAGCTGAGCTGGGCTGGTGCCCCGGAGGGAACGAAAAGTTACGCAGTAATGGTTTACGACCCTGATGCGCCCACCGGCAGTGGTTGGTGGCACTGGGTGATGTTTAATATCCCCGCCGATGTCACCAGTCTGCCGGAGGGGGCGGGGGATCTCAAAAATGGTCTGATCCCAGAGGCGGTTCAGGGGCGCAATGATTACGGCAATCCCGGTTATGGTGGCGCCTGTCCACCTAAAGGGCACGGTGATCACCGCTATCGCTTTCGCGTGTATGCCCTGAAAGTGGATACCCTTCCGTTGGATGAAAATTCCTCACCCGCCAAAGTGGGCTTTAATGTGAATGCCAACAAGCTGGCCGAGGCGGAGCTTGAAGTGCTGTGGGGCCACTGAGCCTGCAGTCTCCAAACATTTTTCCTGGCCAGTGCAACAATAAATTTTCTACTTGATTGGGCGGCCGTGGGGCTTTGGGGGTGAAATTGGATACCGTGCAGCAAAATTTAACATGGGGGCAAACTCTGCGGGTTTATCTCAAACCCCGAGTCCTCACCATGTTCTTCCTTGGCTTTTCGGCGGGCCTTCCTTTGCTGCTGGTCTTTTCCACCCTGACCGCATGGCTGCGTGACTATGGTGTAAGTCGCACGGCCATTGGTTTTTTTGCCTGGGTAGGTATTACTTTCTCGATCAAGGTTCTATGGGCACCGATTATCGACCACTTGCGCCTGCCCTCATTAATTGCGGGTTTGGGTAAGCGTCGTAGCTGGATGCTCGTTTCTCAGCTGGGTGTGGCCCTCGGGCTCGTGGGGATGGCGAGTGTTAATCCGCAGCTGGCCCTGACCGAAGTGGCTCTGCTTGCCCTGTGGGTAGCATTCTGTTCAGCCTCGCAGGATGTTGCCATCGATGCCTATCGAATTGAAGCCATGGATGAAAATTATCAGGGCGCCATGGCGGCGAATTATGTCTTTGGCTATCGGGTGGCCATGTTAGTGGCCGGAGCAGGTGCACTTTATATTGCTGATATTGCCAGTTGGTCGGTTGCTTACCTGTCTATGGCTGCGCTGATGGGGATTGGTGTTATTACTACGCTGATGATTGCCGAGCCTAACCACCCCCGGGTCAATGGGGAGGCCGAAGAGCTCCAGAATATGTGGGTTGAACGCTTGCTGGGCCAGGGTCAGCACAGCCGTCTCAAGGAGTGGTTTATTCGTGCGGTGGCTTGCCCGTTTATTGAATTCTTCCAGCGTAACGGTCGCTTTGCCCTCGTATTATTAATTTTTATTGGTATTTTCCGCCTTAGTGATATTGCAATGGGCATCATGGCAAATCCTTTTTACTTGGACCTGGGATTTACCAAAACGGAAATCGCTGAGATTAGTAAGGTATTTGGCTTTTTTTGTACCGTTTTGGGTTCCTTCCTCGGCGGAATTTTTGTCGTACGCTACGGAATTGCACGCCCGCTGATACTCGGCGCCGTAATGGTAGCCTGCACCAATCTATTGTTTGCCCAGCTCGCTCTGATTGGACCAGATAAAACTTGGCTGGCCCTGGTGATTAGTGCGGACAATATCAGTGGTGGCATCGCCAATGCGGTTCTGATTGCCTACCTTTCCAGTCTGGCCAACAAGGCGTATACGGCAACCCAATATGCGCTTTTTAGTTCGCTCATGACGCTGCCGGGTAAATTTATCAGTGGCTTCTCCGGTATCGTGGTCGATGCCCAGGGCTATGCCCAGTTCTTTATTTACGCCGCCTTGATGGGCTTGCCAGCTATCCTGCTCTCTATCTACCTATGGCGGCGAGAAAAGCGGGAGTGGGTTGGCGAGGAGCCGCAACCGGGCTAATCGGCACAAGCCCCCTTCGCTAGTCGGCCTCTACCTTCAGGTCGAGGCCTCCTATCTTCCCCGGTCCACACCTTCCAACAGGCCCACCGGCATCTGAGAGGCGTACTCTTCGGGCATTATCGTTCGCTTATGTCTATGTTGGTGGTGGAGAGAGAAAACCACCACGCCCACTCACTATTTCCCTTGGCATTTAAGGTTGCTGGTATGGGGAACAGGGGGAAGGGACGCTTGCAGATCTTAATTGACGATTAAAACGCGACAGACTATGGCCCACGAAACAGTCAGGGAAGCGGTATTTAACCGACGTATGCTGATTTGCCTTGGGACCGGGTTCTCCTCGGGGATGCCGCTGTTTGTGCTGATTCAGCTGGTACCGGCCTGGTTGCGCTCAGAAGGTGTAGACCTAGCGACCATTGGCATTTTTGCCCTGCTGGGGTTGCCCTATACCTGGAAGTTTCTCTGGGCGCCGCTCATGGAGCGCTATGCCTTCCCGATTTTGGGGCGGCGTCGGGGGTGGATGCTGGTGATGCAGCTCCTGTTGATTGTTTTTATCGGTGCACTGGGCATGTTTAGCCCCCAATTCAACATTTGGACTATAGCAGCCCTCTGCTTTGGTGTTGCTTTTTTCAGTGCTAGCCAGGACATTGTTCTGGATGCTTTTCGCCGGGAAATCCTACCTGACTGGGAGTTGGGGCTCGGCAATTCTTTTCATGCGAATGCCTACCGAATTTCCGGCCTGATACCGGGCTCCCTCAGTCTTATTTTGTCTGATCATTTGGCCTGGGGGCAGGTATTTTGGGTAACGGCGGCCTTTATGTTGGTCGCGGTATTTATGACCTTAATGGTCGCGGAGCCACAGCATCCCGCGGCGCGGCCAAGGTCATTGCGTGAAGCTATCGTGTTGCCTTTCGTGGAGTTTTTTAATCGCAATGGGGTCAGGCACGCGATCCTGGTGCTTGCATTTATGTTCCTCTATAAGCTGGGGGATAGTATGGCGACCGCCCTGGCGACGCCCTACTATCTCGATATGGGATATTCCAATACGGATATTGGGATTGTTGCAAAAAATGCCGGACTTTGGCCGGCGGTGATTGGTGGTTTCCTTGGTGGTTTATTAATCGTACGTATTGGTATTAATAAATGCCTGTGGATATTCGGCGTTGTCCAGCTTGTTTCCATTTTTGGCTTTATGATTTTGGCTGAGGCCAATGCAGATCTGGTGGGTACTCCGGGATTTAGGCCAAGTCTCTGGCTACTGGCATTGGTGATTGCCTTTGAATACTTGGGGGTGGGGCTCGGCACGGCGGTATTTATTGCCTTCATAGCTCGCACCACCAGTAAGTTGCATACGGTCACACAGTTGGCACTTTTTACCGCACTCACCTCTCTGCCCAGAACTTTCGCCAATGCCTCAACAGGTTACCTGGTGGAATCTATGGGGTGGACCAACTTCTTCCTGCTGTGCGCTGCTTTGGCTGTTCCTGGCATGTTGTTACTCTTTGCCGTAGCACCCTGGAGAGGGGAGGGGGAGGAGGCCTGAGTCAAGGCCTCCAGCGATACTTTGCCATGTCTATCCGCCCCTTCAAAAAACTAACACCTTCGCTCTGCAGTAGTTCCCGCTGGTAAGAGGCTCTGGGTTCGGGCAGAGAGAGTCGTCCCTGCGCGTTGATCACCCTGTGCCAGGGGAGCTTTGTATCCTTGGGGAGTTTTCTCAGTTGCTGGCCCGCAAGCCGGGCCCCCTTGGGAAAACCGGCCATCGCTGCTAGGTCACCATAGGTGACTACGTGGCCACTTGGAATGGAAGCCAAAACTCGGCATATTCTGGCAAGTGTATTGTTGATTTCCTCTTCGCTCACTAAAGCTCTCTGCTTAATCATTTATCCGGAATTAGCCCCAGTTTGCCGCGATTTTTGCTCAATAAGCTATAAATAAGCCTCTTGACAGGGGGCGGCCTGAATTTGCCAGGGGAGTCGATGACTAGTAACGGCGTGCCACATCATTGGCAGTTATGGCATTATTGCCCCTTGTGCCGTTTTTTAGAACGGTTTTCACTGTTGGTTCACCCAGAAACGCTAAGGTCCTCCTGTGGTTCTATCGACACGCTTGTCCAGGTTTATTACGCGAGTATGCCTCTGTCTCATCCCTCTGCCACTCCATGCCGGAGTGCTTACGCTTGAAAATGGCGACCGTATTCAGGGAGAGCTGGTTTTAGTGGATGCCGAGCAGGTGGTTTGGAAATCTGAGACTTTTGGCCAGGTCAAAGTCGAGAAGTCCAAGGTTGTCTCCATGGATGTGGATACCGACCTGAAAATTGCCGGGCGCGATGAGCCCTGTACTCTGGCGGGGCACTATCAGGAGCGGTGGGAGGTCTATTGTGCGGAGGGGGATGGTTGGCTGATCGATTTCCCCGGTGTTGAGCGCGCCGAGCCCTATCCGAACTTTGTCAGTAACCCTATAGCATTTAAAGGCAATATCAGCGCTGGCGGAGTTTTTGAGTCCGGTAACCGGGAGCGCGAAGACCTGGATGTGAATATTAATCTGGATGTGCGCCATGGCGATTTCAACCACCTGATCGGCGCCCTCTACCAGAATCAGGATAGCGAGGCGGACGGCGATCTGGAAAAGTACCAGCTTACTTATGACCTTCGCTGGATTTTTGCCGAAAAATGGTTTGCTGCGGCCAATACCGAACTGGAACATGAAGAGGCGCGCAACCTGGATTTGGGAACCACATTGGGTCTTGGTTTGGGTTACCTGTTTTACGAAACTGATAAAACTGCCTTCTCCCTGGAAGGTGGTCTCAGTAGTTTGCAGGAAGATTTTATTGATGCGGAACTGAGTGAGGATCAGGATGATCAGTATGTAGCAGGTCGTTTGGCGATGAAATATCGCTATAAATTTTCACTCGGCCCGGAAATATATTTCAATCAGAAAACGCTTCAGTCGTTTGATTACGGCGATGACTTCCAGGCGAGTGCTGAAGTGGGGGTGCGTACCCCGCTGGTGGAGGGTGTATTAATGGAAATCGGCTACCAGTGGGAATATGACAATACCCCCTCACTGGAGAGTGAGAAAGAAGACACCAAGGTAACCGTCGGAGTTGGTTATCAGTGGTAATATCTGAATGTCGCGTCGAATAGGGCTTGAAATATACGAAGACATTACAGAGTTAATCCGAGATTCCCTAGACCTTTAAAAAATATAATTTTAATACAGATAAGGAGTAGATCATGCAGATTGCCGGTAGCACAGTGGCGATTACGGGCGCGGGCCAAGGCCTGGGGCGGGCTATGGCAGAATACCTTGCAGAACGGGGAGCCCGCTTGGCTCTGATTGACGTCAATGAAGATGGATTAAAGGAGAGCCTCGCCTCCTGTGAAAAGCATGGAGCAGAAGCCCGCAGCTATGTGATCAATGTGGCCAATGAAGAAGCGGTGGACAAGGGCTTTTTACAAATCGCTGAAGACTTCGGGGGGTTGCAGGTTCTGATCAATAATGCCGGTATTATGCGCGACGGTTTACTGCTCAAGTGCAAAGAAGGCAAAGTGACTGATCGCATGTCTTTGGCCCAGTGGCAATCTGTAATTGACGTAAACCTGACCGGGGTTTTCCTCTGTGGCCGCGCAGCAGCGGGCATTATGGCGGAGAGTGGTAAGGGTGGAGTATTAATCAATATCTCCAGCTTATCTCGTGAAGGTAATGTGGGGCAGACCAACTACTCTGCTAGTAAGGCTGGTGTTGCCGCCATGACGGTAGCCTGGGCTCGTGAGTTGGCTCGCTACGGAGTGCGTGTGGCCGCAATTGCCCCAGGTTTTATCGGCACGGATATGGTAGCGCAAATGCGCCCGGAAATTCTTGAGAGCTTGGTGAAACAAGTCCCTTTGCGCCGCCTAGGTGAGCAGGATGAAATTGCATCCACTGTCGCTTTTATTTTGGAAAACGATTTTATCAGCGGCCGTGTTATTGATGTTGATGGCGGTGCACGTATTTAGTAAGTGCTGTCCATTGGTAGGTAAAAGGGTGATTAATATTCACCCTTTTTTATTTTTCCCTCTCTTCAAATCTTTTATTTTCTTGTGCTTAAGCGGTCAAATCTTTTACGGAAAATTAAATACACTAGAATGCAAGTTGCCATCCAGAGAAGCGTTGATGTGACTTCGTGAAATACGGTTTTATTGAGAGGTAAGTGAAAATCTCGAAATAAAAATCCCTTGATTAATGTTATCCAGGCAAATAGCATTTTGCTCATATGTAGAGCCCACCAGGGATTGCCGGAAATTTGTGGGCGGAAAGTGAATGTGTAAACGTCGAATGCGGCAAAAACCAGCATGATTGCTGCTGGAGTGAGGTAGATATTGGCATAGCTGGGATGACGTCCAATATCATATAAGAAGACCTGAAAGTAGAAAACGGCTACCCAAGCGGCAATCAGTGTAAGTGTCCAGTCAATAATGTTGGATGTTATGCGATTATTTTTTGAGTGTTTGATTCTCGGCCAAATACGATATGCGGAAAACATCGCATAACCGAACATAGAGATAAGCCCCAGTAGTAAAAGATCGGGATGGGTATTGTAGACATAGGCAGCATCTATTTGGTAATTGGGAATATCCGCTGTTAGGTGTGGAATAAGAAAGGAATTAAAAAGCATCAGTATGGCGGATGCTGAAAATATAACGGCCAGTAATAGGGAAGTTATACCGCAGGCACGATGGTAGATGCTCCCCTTTTTCATAAGCAGTGTCAGGGGGATAGCGAGAATGGTGAGGATAATCGCCGAGAACGTGTGTATTTGTATGAGTTGCTTTAGGCCGTCAGCAGTCTCGAATAGGAAATGCATTGGATAAAATCCTTAGGCAGTAAGGCTGGGTCTATAGGAGAGACCGCGAGATAGGTCAACAGATGGAGGGCTGGGCAGCCGGTTTTTCGCCAACTGTCCAGCCTGACTTTTCAAAATTCTGATGTTATTAGGTTTGTTAGCCTTTAGTTAGCAAATACGTTCCACTCCGCCAGACCGGTTGTTGGTAAACATCCACTGCCACAGTTGTAATCGACGCGACCTGAATGTCGCCGCACTGGTTAATAAGTAAAAGCGCCACATGCGAGAAAATTTTCTTCCGTAACGGTCTGCAAAGCGTGGCCAGTTGCGCTCGAAGTTTTCATGCCAGGCTAAAAGTGTCTTGTCGTAGTCCGGTCCGAAATTATGCAAATCTTCGCTGATGAAAACGCCCTGTGCGGCCTGGGTTATTCGTGCCGCTGTGGGTATCTCGCCATTTGGGAAAATATATTTCTCGAACCAGGGGTCTGTATTGGTGGGCTTGGCTTTGCCGATGGTATGAAGCAGTAAAATCCCATCTTTTTTCAGGCAGCGCTTTCCGACCTCCATAAAGTCTCTGTGATTCTTATGTCCCACATGCTCGAACATACCGACACTGGCAATGCGGTCAAAACGTTCATTTAACGCACGATAATCCTGCAGATGCACTTTGATGGGTAGGTTGGCATAACGCTCCGAGGCATAGGCTCGCTGTTCGCGGGATATGGTGATGCCGACACACTCCACTTGGTATTTTTGTGCCGCGTAGCTGATCAGACTGCCCCATCCGCAGCCGACATCCAGTAGTCTCATGCCCGGTTGTAGTTGCAGTTTGCGGCAAATGAGGTCCAGCTTGGCTTCCTGGGCCTCATCCAATGTTTGTGCATCCTTCCAATAGCCACAGCTGTAAGTAAGACGGTTGTCGAGCATGGCGGCATAAAATTCATTGCCTAGGTCGTAGTGGTGCTCGCCGACTTCAAAGGCGCGATTGCGGCTTTGTAAATTGATGCAATAGCTGCGCAGATAGCGCCAGACATTGCGCCAGGTTTTCATATGACGATCCAGATCTGCCTCGATCACCCGGGTCATAAACTGGTCTAATGCGGGAACATCCCAGTCACCGCGCATGTAAGTCTCACCCAGGCCCAGGGTTTGCCGAGCAACAATCTCGTCCAGTGCCTCTTCTCGGTGTAACTGGATATCCCAGGGCCGGTCACCATTAATGCGAATATCCGCTTCGGCCAAAACATCATCGAGTAAATGTCGACTGCGGCTAATAGCCGGCACCTCCAAGGCATCCTGCTGTTCGCTTGCCATCTAAGCCTCCCTCTCTCCCGGTTTTGTGGGGTTGAATATGGCGCCCTTGAATAATTTGCCTCCCCACTCCATTTACTTCAGCATATCGATAACACCTCAAGCCCTCTCTGAATGGGCTTTTAGATCAGGAATTCT
This sequence comes from Microbulbifer echini, assembly GCF_041447225.1. Taxonomy (NCBI): domain Bacteria; kingdom Pseudomonadati; phylum Pseudomonadota; class Gammaproteobacteria; order Cellvibrionales; family Microbulbiferaceae; genus Microbulbifer; species Microbulbifer echini. Next base: position 46,492 of record NZ_JBGMEL010000003.1, read on the forward strand.
CTCTATGCGTCCCTTGCTGCTTCTATTTATAGTCCTACCTGTACTCGAAATGTGGGTATTGATCACCGTAGGAAGAGAAATCGGCGCCTTGCCCACCATTGGCCTGGTTTTTTTGACCGCTATCGTTGGCGTAACACTGCTACGTCGCCAGGGATTGTCCACCTTGATGCGGGCTCAGGAGAAGATGCGCACTGGCGATATCCCCGCCCAAGAGATGGTTGAGGGTATCTTTCTCGCCGTGGGCGGCGCACTGCTTCTGACACCCGGCTTTATCACCGATGCCCTGGGATTTGCCTGTCTGATACCAGGGCTGCGACATCTGCTTCTGGGGAGGCTGTTACGGCATGTCACTATTTTGCGGCCGGGTGCCCCTGGTCAATCCGACTCGACCAAGCGCGGCCCAGATATCATCGAGGGAGAGTTTTCGCGAGATCAGCGAAAGTCCGTAGATCAAGTGGAGCACAAGAATCGTAAAGACTGAATTGGTTAAATAGTGCACATTTTTGTCTTTCAGCCAGCACTTTTGTAGTTTTTTCACTGAATAGTGTTGAAATCTATTCTCGCGCCCATAGATAGGGAGCAACTCTGATTTAAGCCCCGCCTCTGGTAACCAGGGAGGGGTCAGGTCACCAGCCCTTAGGGCTGGTGACACCTATGTTGGAAATCCTTAAAAACGACTCAATGGAGAACTTATCCATGAAAATTCGTCCTTTACACGACCGCGTCGTAGTACGCCGTAAGGAAGAAGAAGCGATGTCTGCTGGCGGCATCGTTCTGCCAGGTGCTGCCAAGGAAAAGCCGAACCAAGGTGAAGTGGTAGCCGTGGGTGAGGGCAAGCAGCTGGACAATGGCGATGTACGTGCACTGTCAGTCAAGGTGGGTGACACGGTTGTTTTCGGTCGCTATGCCGACAGCAATACCCTCAAGATGGGCGGCGAAGAGCTGATCATCATGAACGAAGGTGACATCTACGGCGTGTTGGAAGGCTAATTTAGCTCCAACGTTACTCGCACAAAGAATTTGAGGAATAAGAATCATGGCTGCTAAAGACGTAATTTTCGGTGATGAAGCTCGTCAGAGAATGCTGAAAGGCGTAAACATTCTGGCAGATGCTGTTAAAACTACCCTGGGTCCCAAAGGCCGCAACGTAGTTTTGGATAAGTCCTTCGGTGCTCCTACCGTAACCAAAGACGGTGTTTCCGTAGCTAAAGAGATCGAGCTGAAAGACAAGCTCGAAAACATGGGCGCGCAAATGGTGAAGGAAGTGGCTTCCAAAGCTTCCGACACCGCTGGTGACGGCACCACCACCGCTACCGTACTGGCTCAGGCAATCGTAACTGAAGGCCTGAAGTCCGTAGCCGCGGGCTTTAACCCCATGGACCTGAAGCGCGGTATCGACAAAGCGGTAAGTGCAGCAGTTGAACACATTGCTGGCTTGGCCACTCCGTGTGCTGACACCAAGTCCATTGCTCAGGTAGGTACTATCTCCGCTAACAGCGATGAGAGCGTTGGTACCATCATCGCCGAAGCCATGGAAAAAGTGGGTAAAGAAGGTGTTATTACTGTTGAAGAAGGTTCCGGCTTGGAAAATGAGCTGGACGTAGTAGAAGGTATGCAGTTCGACCGCGGCTACCTGTCTCCTTACTTCATTACCAACCAAGAGAACATGACTGCCGAGCTGGAAAGCCCATTCATCTTGCTGGTAGATAAAAAAATCTCCAACATCCGCGATTTGCTGCCTTTGCTGGAGCAAGTAGCCAAGGCTTCCAAGCCTCTGCTGATCATCGCTGAAGACGTTGAAGGCGAAGCGCTGGCAACTTTGGTTGTTAACAGCATGCGCGGTATCGTTAAAGTTGCTGCTGTTAAAGCACCTGGCTTCGGCGATCGTCGCAAGGCTATGCTGCAGGATATCGCTATCCTGACCGGTGGTACTGTGATTTCTGAAGAGGTTGGTCTGGAGCTGGAAGGTACTACTTTGGAGCACCTGGGTACTGCTAAGCGCGTAACCCTGTCCAAAGAAAACACTGTAATCGTTGACGGCGCTGGCATAGTTAAAGACATCGAAGCTCGCGTTAGCCAGATCCGTGCACAGATCGAAGAGTCCTCTTCCGACTACGACAAAGAGAAACTGCAAGAGCGCGTAGCCAAGCTGGCTGGCGGTGTTGCAGTAATCAAAGTAGGCGCCGCTACTGAAGTGGAAATGAAAGAGAAGAAAGCCCGCGTTGAAGACGCACTGCACGCTACCCGCGCCGCAGTAGAGGAAGGTGTAGTACCTGGCGGTGGTACCGCACTGGTTCGCGCTACTCAGGCTATCTCTGTAACTGGCGACAACGAAGACCAGAACCACGGTATAGCCGCGGCTCTGCGCGCTATGGAAATGCCTCTGCGTCAGATCGTTGCCAACGCCGGTGACGAATCCTCTGTAGTGGTAGACAAAGTGAAGCAAGGCGAAGGCAACTTCGGTTACAACGCGGCTACTGGCGAGTATGGTGACATGTTGGATATGGGTATTCTGGACCCAGCCAAAGTAACCCGCTCTGCTCTGCAAGCGGCTGCTTCTATCGCTGGCCTGATGATCACCACTGAAGCCATGGTTGCAGAGATTCCGGAAGACAAGCCGGCTGCACCTGACATGAGCGGTATGGGTGGTATGGGTGGCATGGGCGGCATGATGTAAGCCGGCCCTTAAAGCCAACAAAAAAGCCCCGCACTCTGCGGGGTTTTTTTATTGTAGTACCCAAAGGGGCTAATCCTTTCGAATCCATTGTTAGTGGCTTCCTTGCGCCGATGCTTCAAAAGTGGGCCTGCTCATTGGCACCCTGCTTCCCTCAGGCTGCGCGAAAGGGTAATTACTACTTCATAGAATTCGGTCTCTATCTGATCTGCTTTGTAAAAGAGGCTCCTGCATCATAGTGAGGGGATGGAAGAGAAATGCTCAGTCATTCTGAAAAGGCTAGATTTCTAGGAATCCTATTCTATTTCCGTGCGAGGCTTTCTCTGGATGGGGGCTCTGAGTCACTCAGTCGTGTCTCTGAAAGTGCGGCTAGACGGGACTTGAAGGCGATAAAAGTAGTGTGAAATATTTTAAGATATCTTGAAAACTTACAGAATACTTGACAAAACTTTTATTGTCGGTATAGTCTGCAGAAGTCAGAAAGAAGTCTATTTACTTATATATTTCCTACATTTCGCTGTTTTAGTCATATTACTCCGTCCTGCAGTTTTTAAGTTCCAGTCTCTATTTTCTGCTTACGTGCCTTTTTGGGCGTCATTTATTTTTTTAGGATATTAATATGTCTAATACAGTTACAGGAACCGTTAAGTGGTTCAACGAATCTAAAGGTTTCGGTTTTATTCAACAGCAGTCCGGCCCAGATGTTTTTGCGCATTTCAGCTCAATTACTGGATCAGGCTTTAAAACTCTCGTCGAGGGTCAGAAGGTTGAATTTAAGGTAACTCAGGGCCAGAAGGGTCCTCAAGCAGAAGACATTGTTCCTCTGTAAAACCGTTATCAAGTTCTAAAAAGGCAGGCCTCAAAGGGCCTGCCTTTTTTTTTGCGTTAATTTATATCGATTTAGACAGCCTGCAGTTTTCGCCTCTATAGGGTGCCCCTCACTGAGTATGAGCATCTACAGTCTTACTGCCTTCCATAAGCAGGGGGAGACTTTTAGCTTTTCCTGGCTCAAATTATTTATACAAGTTTGGGTCTTTGGATTGGTAATTTCAGAGCGAATTATTCGCAGGAATATAAATTCAGCTATTTTTTGAGTTTTCCAGCTTCTTCCATTTTCTAAAAAGACGGCAATCCCTATCTTGTGATTCAGGTCATTTATGGACAGGTTGGCCTTGTATTGCTTCCGAAATTCCCAATTAACAGCTCTATCTTTTTATACATTGGCACTCGGTGAGTCACTTATGTTGGCAATCTAGGCTGTAGGGGGGCACAGAAGACTTCTTTGCGGGGGGGGGGCGAAGCACGCTTAATTTTTTTATTCTGAATTATACAATCGCTGTTAGCAGTATGAACTCTAGGATTTCGGGATATAAGGAAGTCATTTGATTTACATCGGAGTGCACATTACAAAGATTTAATATTCGATCCATTCTGACGTTAAGCTGCTCTTTTAGACTTACCTGTCAATTAAAAGAGCGGGAACTGTAGATATGTTAATGTCAAAAGGTAACCTTGTACTGGCGCTATGCCTTACGGTACTTGGTTGTAAGGACTCTGGCGGATCTAGTGAAAATCGGGTGCCAGTGCCCCAAGCACCTCAAGTGGATCTAGGGCAAACATCGGCTGGTTTCTTTGCGTATTATACTCGTGTTGATTCTCAGGATATTCCGGAAAAGATCACAGGACCCTATGCCGATATCGTTGTGAATATTGACGGGAAAGGCAAGCTTGTTTTCGGTCGTGATCATAGCTATCGCCCTGTTTGGCATTTTGGAGATGACTCTACACCTGTAGGCCACTTGGCCGATATTTCAGCGGATGTGAATGCTCGTTTTGATAAATCCAATGACTTTTCCTTTGTTCGTATTTTAGAGCAATCCGACAGCAAGGTTGTAATTCATTGGCGCTACTTTCCCCAGGCTGATCCAATAAAAGGGAGGGTTCCTGAGGGGGTAGTTCACGAGATATTTTCGATTACTGCAGATGGCAATGTAACCAGATTGTACCGTCCGGGTACTGACCGCATCGCAGATTGGAAAGCGCGTAAAGGGGCTATCTTACAAACTATGCAGCTCACAGCAAGTGGTATTGCTGATGTGCAAAATAAGTCTGGTGAGTTGGTAATAGGCACTGTTCAAAGTAGCGAAAATGCGAGAGTTAACCACTCACTTCCAGGTAAGCCTGTGTCGCATTGGCAGTTTGATGAGGGCGAGGGGACAAGCACAATTGACAACCTGAGCTCTGCGACAGGATATATTGATAGTCATGGTAGCGATTGGGTCGGTGGCGTATCAGGCTCGGCATTGCTGTTTGATGGTTATAGATCTGCTGTGGTGGTTGCGCAGGATGAAGCGCCAGTACTTACTGATTCTATCTCTATTGGGGCCTGGATCAATCTAGCCGCTTACCCATGGAATGATGCGCCTATCATTCATCAGTCTAATAGAGTGGGAAATGAAGGATATTATTTTGGAATAAATTCCAGCGGCAAACTCATATTTAGGGCGAATAGTAAAACCTTGATTTCCGACAGTGTAATTCCCACCAATCAGTGGGTTCATGTCGGTGTTTCTGCAGGTAATAATGTATCTCTTTATATCAATGGGGCTGTAGATAAAAATCAATCGTCAAGTATCAATCTGGCCACCCCGGACATGCCAGTAATTTTGGGAATGAATAATTCGGTTTTACCAGCTACTGATGGGGTACGGCAAAGTGAAATTGATGAGTTTAATCATTTTTCTAGCCTGTTTGGTATAGAGGGGGCAATAGATGAAGTTGTCATTTATAACCAGTCTCTTACCGCTAAAGCGTTTAGCAAAATCTATAATGATTTTTTAACTGCACAAAAAGAAGCTCCTGATTCCAGTGTTACAAAACGGCAACTACCTGATCTGGAAAAATACCCACAAAAATTTGGCGGCATCTATACAAAATTAGACTTTCATGATGTTTGGGATAACTTGTGGAGGGTTACGGAGAATGAGGATATTGTTGTCCGGTTTGATGATAAGCCAATCAGTTATGTCTACTGGAGAGGAACTTCTCATGGTATGAACCTTGTGACGGATAATCGATGGATGTCAGACCAGAGTGTTGAGATCGTAATTCCCGATCCAGATGATCCTGAAACTCCAGCTTCAACATTCAACCCGATTGTTTCTTTAGCCGAGCATATGTCTGATAAGGCAGCCTTACGTACCCATGTTCGTATGATTGAAAATACATCGGCACGCGTAAAAGTGCATTGGCGTTATGCGGCGGCAGATGTATTTGATTTGCCAGTTATGGATACGGCTTATATTGATGAGGTGCATACCATTTACCCGGATGGTGTGGCAATCCGGGATGTGTTTTATCACCCCGCGGCTGATGAGGGAGGCATTGAATTTTATCAGGACTTCCAATGGCTGTTGGGTCCTGATCAGAAGGCTGAGGATTTTTTAAACTATAACGCGGTTTCGATTGCAGGGCTTACGGGTGATAGCGTGGATGTAATTTATCCTAGGCCAGAGCACAACCAAACCCCACTACAAGGAAATATTGCAGTACTTAACAGCCAGACAAACTGGAAGGTCTTCGGTGTAAGCCAAGGAGGGGGTTTCTTCCCTTCTTCCAACGGGGAGAGCTCGGAGCATATTGACTTCCTCGGCGGGGTATTCCCCTTTGCGGGCCCGTGGAATCATTGGCCGGTCGCGCAAATTCCTTCTGATGGCCGATTCTCTGTTGCTAATGATCGAGTGTCTCACTTTGCCGTCGGAAACCTGGAAGCTTTTGAATATGGTACTGGATCTATGATGTACGGTTTTACCCAGGGCACCCCAACCGATTTACAAGGCTTGGCAAAGTCATGGATCTCGCCGCCTACAATTGATGCGATCAAAGGCGTTGACGGTAATACAGTTACTTATCTCACTGACGAACGGGCCTATAGCTTGAAAGCTGCTGGGGCCTTAGAGGAAATTTCCCTGAAGGTGAAGGCTAGTAATACTAATCCTTTGCAGAACCCGACACTGGTTATCCGCCAATGGGGGGCAGATAGTCTTCCGGAGGTGAAATTTAATAGTGAGGTTGTATCTGAGGCAAAAACAGGTGTTGTCAGAGATGCAGATGGTACGCAAAGTCTAATTGTATGGTTACCTGTGGCAGCAACTTCAGACTCAACTATTGAGATTAGATCTAACCCCAGTGCTTAGGGTTAATCTTCTAAATGCTCAGTGTGAATTAACTGAGTAATGAGAAAACAGCTATTCGAATGGATAGCTGTTTTCCTTTGTGAGGCTAATTTTTCTCCATCATGCAGGTTTAGGCGATTTACCTTATCAAGCTTGCACTACCTTTAAGGTAATTCTGGTTCAACAGTTTCCCTTTTGGAGAAACTCAGCGTGGCTGGTTCGTGAGAATTAATCGCTGTGGGGATATCTATCTGAACAAGCAACCCACTGGCGTTGGTCAGTCTGATTTTTGCTTTATGTAAATTACAAACCGCCATAACAAGACTTAGCCCCAATCCGTTCCCTTTCGTGTGTCTATGCGATTCAATCCGATAAAATCGTTCAAAGACTTTCTGGAGGTCATCTTCTGGAATTCCAGGACCGCTATCGTGCAATTGTAAATGAAGATAGTTACTCTCTTTCTGAGAGTTAACTGATAGCTTAATGTTCAGGTTGCCGCTTCCCGGTGCATACTTGACGATATTATCAAAGAGGTTTGCAATGGTTTGTGACCATTGCTCTTTATCTCCGTAGATCAAATGGTGGTCATCAAGTAAGGTGACGGATAGTTGTATTCCCTGATCTTGGAATGTGGGTTCATAAACTTCTATCAGGGTTTCAAGGACACTATGTAGGGAAAATCGTCTGAATGCTGCCCTGCGAGCTCCTTGCTCAATTTGTGAAATTCTAAGTAGAGCATTAAAGCACTCGATGATTCTATCATTTTCATCAATAACAGCCTCAATAGTTCCTCTTTCTGGCTTTTCCATATGTAGTAATAGTTCTAATTGGCCGCGCAGACGAGTAAGAGGCGACTTTAAATCATGAGCAATATTGTCCGAAACTTGCTTTACCCCGGTCATCAGTTGTTGGATTTTATCTAACATCGAATTGATGTGTAGCGCGAGTTGATCATAATCGCCATCAGTGTTTTTAAATGGCACACGCTTGCCAAGGTCTCCACTCATAATTTGATGGCATACCTGGTTGATTTCACTTATTCGCTTGATTGCTTGTCGCGATACAAGATACCCACAGAGCAGGCTGATGATTACAGAGAATAAAAATCCGTAAAAAATAATATAGTTGAGTGTATCCAGTAACTGATATTCCCGAGTAAATTCCTTCCCCACTAGTAATATTCCCCCGTCAGGGAGAGGGGAAGCTTTTATAAGGCAGGCACGCTGACCATTTTTATGGTCAATTACTGGATCAGAATTGGATACTATAGTATAGAAAGCTTTATATTTTAGATTCCCTGGAGTAAGTCCTTCAATGTTGCTAAAGATAGCATTCCCCTTTGTATCCAAGACTTCTACGCAAAGGCTTTCGTCATCTAAGAAATATTCAGCCTCTAAATAATGCTTTGCTAAGAGCGAAGGGCTTTTATGGATACTTTCTTGATATTCTGGCCAGTCACTAAATCGCTCATCAGTGATATTCTCTATGTAGTCATGAAAGTCTTCAGGAATTTCATTGTTGAGTAGGTGTCTGATCAAAATAGAGGGTATGTTTTCCAGTGGAAGATTGATGTCTTCGCCCAGTGCAAACAGCCGTCCTTGGGCGGCAAGCTTTTCCTGCTGGCTTAATCCGCTCTGGGTTAATAGGTTTGTAAAAAATTGTATATAGGTTTTGGTAAATTTTGATGGTGATGTGTCATTATAAATAAAATTTCTAGGCTCGACATCACGAAATCTGGGGTAAATGTCCGGGTGAAAAAATTCCAAGTCACCGATCTCTGCGATAGATTCGTTGGCGATTTCTTCAACTTGAGCAAGTGTAGGTTCTACTAGTGATTTTTTTGTAAGCAGGTAGGTAGTTAACAAAGATATACTGGAGCTGAGGCAGACGCAGCTGAACGTAATAATTGCCAATCTAAAGCTTGAACTTTTAAGCAGTTTAATCTTTCTTGCGAAGGACATATCCGGCCCCCCTGATAGTATGAATAAGGGGGCTGTCGAGAGATTGGTCAATTTTTTTTCTGAGCCTACTTATATGTACTTCAACTACATTAGTTTTGGGGTCAAAATGAAGATCCCAGACTTGTTCCAGTAACATAGTCTTTGTGACAACTTGCCCTTCATGGCGCATCAGGTATTCAAGTAGTTTGAATTCTCGGGTTAGTAACTCAATATAACGACCTCTGCGCTGTGCTTGCCTGGTCAAAAGATTTAACTCCAGGTCTGAAACAGCAAGGGATTCTTGAGCGTTTGGATGAGGGCGGCGTTTTCCAATAGCTTCGATTCTAGCTAGAAGCTCTGCAAAGGAAAAAGGTTTAGCCAGGTAGTCGTCACACCCGTTGCGCAATCCTTCTATGCGATGGTCGACTTCTCCGAGATTACTTAGCATTAATACTGGGGTATCAATTTCCATTCCTCGGAGAGACTTTAGCAAATTTAACCCATCCATACCTGGGAGCATCCGATCGAGAATTATCGCATCGAAGGGCTCGGTACTGGCCTGAATTAATCCCGTTTTTCCATCGTGACATAGCTCCACGCTATGCCCTTCCTGGCTAAGACCTTTGAGTAGGTAATGACTCAACTTGACATCGTCTTCTATGATAAAGATACGCATAAATCTGTAACTAATGAACTGACTGGCTGGACAGTTTTCGGGTTCTTCCTAACTAGCCCATCGTATAAAAAGTATGTGCTTGATAAGGGGTGGAGACTGATCTGGCAGTCTTGTATTGCGTTCCTCGTAGACAACAGATACGGGTTATTGTTTAAGTCTGCTGGCAATTTTTAGAATTTTTGAGTGCTAGTTTAAAGCGGATAGTGGCGTCCCTGGCTCTCTATGTGGGCGCTGTCTATATTTTCAACTTTTTGCGGAAATTATCTCCTAAGAGATGATGGTTTTTTGTTGATTTTCTCACCTTTGTAGGGTGCCGGCAAAATATTTTCACTGTTGCATGGCTGTGGGTTTTTATGTTGATTCACCACCTCTAGCGGGTTGCATCCCACTGTCTTTTTTGCTAGCTAAACTTAAGGTGGTTTGCATGGTGATTTTAGGGGAGGGGGATGATTTTAATTATTCAGTAGGTCGGCTCCCTGAATTGGGTTGCTCATCGTTTGTACTGCCGGCGTTGATTCCTTTGTCTTGGCGGCCTGATGAGTCTGGGCTGATTCTAGATCGAAAATTTCCTGTAAGTTATTGTTGTCAGTAAAAATTTGGATACTTCTTCTTGAAAATTTTTACAGCTTCAATATTGTAAGGGGTGGCAACGCCCACTTTTCGGCCTAAATCAATAATAAAGCCATTTAAGAAAGCAATCTCAGTCACTTTGTTCTCCCTAACATCCTGGTAAGTCGATGCATAGTGGTTCAGTGTACCGGCGAATTGGATGAGGTGGTTCCAGAGGGATTCTTTATCTTGTGGGATATCAATTTCTTGTGAGAGTACTTCATAGGATTCATAGAATACGTTTTTCATGCGCTCTAAAGTTGAGCTGTTAGCAAATAACTCCCTGACTGTTTTTGAGTAGATCGCTGAGAATATATTTATCGCGCAGTTATAGATGGTCTTTTCTGCACGGTGCTGTAGCATGTTGTCCGTTGTTCTGGTTTCTATATTTGAGTCTTTGAGTAGTTGAGTTAGCCTCTCTGAATATTTAGTATTTTCAAGCAGAAATCCGGCCCCTTTGGTGTGCTTTAGTCTGTTGCCAGTTAGGTTAAATCCATCGAACACAAGGATGCTGGTTAACTCCTGTGGGTAAGTGTTTTTGAATTCAGTTATGTCGAAAAAACAGTTTTGTAGCAATATAATGATTTCTGATTTTGGGCTCCATCTTTTTAGGTGTTGAAGATTATTTTTTAAATCATAGATTTTGCAGGTTAAAAATATGTAGTTATATTTAATTTGTGAGTTTATATTTGTTGAAGTGGTCGGAAAGTGAAATTTCTCATCATTTATATAAAGGTAGCTGCCAATCTTTTCTGCTTTCCTGCCAATGACATTAATATTATGGCCTGAAAGAGCAAGCTTAGCTGCTAGATAAGAACCGACTGATCCGGCACCAAAAATCAATATTTCCCCTTTTTTCATTCATCCTGCCGTGTATTTTTGCTGTTGGTAACTCTGGTGTCGGTAGAAATAAGCTTGCTAATATAAGGTGGTTAACTTTAGAGCTTTAGATGGATTTTGTTATATTTTTAACAGCTAATTTGTAGGTGAATTCGGATGAAGCCTATTTTGCTAGGCGATCTGCAATAATAATTCCGTTATCTGGATTGACTTCCAGGGCCCGGAGTTCTCCCTGATAAACCGCTTGTATTTTCCAGCGACCACCAACAAATCGCATACTGGTAATTGGTTTGAATCCCAGGCTATAAAGTTTGGATCGAATAGTAGATGGCTCAAGAGCGATTACAGATGGAGTAGCTCCATACAGGTCAGGGCTATCATAGATGGGTGCTGGTTTATTGGGGTCCAGCCCTGGGGGGATTGGATTTGTCAAATTGCTGACGAGCATGACCGTTACGATAAAACTCATGCGTGGTTCCACACAACAACTAAGCCATAGCTTTAGTGTGGACAGGGGATGATGATTACGCCAGTTTTTTATTCAAATACAGAGAAATTGAATCTCGGATAAAAATAACCCGGCGGAATTGGTCCGCCGGGTTATTTTTTAGCGGGTCATCTTGAGCATATAGTTCAGTAATTTACTGGAGACCTTTCCATAGGGGGGGCGCATTAATTTCAGCAGGTCGATGGGGCCCTGCTGATAAATTGGGCGCAGCTTGGAGAAAGTAATAAACCCTTCATAGCCGTGATAGTGACCCATACCACTCTCACCAACACCGCCAAATGGAATATCGTGCTGGCCAACGTGTAGTACACAGTTATTAATCGAAACACCGCCAGACATTACCTGCTCAATGTAGCGATTTTGCAGGTCTTTATCGTGGGTGTAAGGGTAAATAGCCAGGGGCCGGGGGTGCGCATTGATATAGTCGATTACTTCTTCAGGTTTTGAGTAGGTCTTAATTGGCAGGAGAGGACCAAAAATTTCCCGCTGCATTGCCAACATATCGTTACTGACATTGACGAGTAGATGTGGTGGGAACTTTCGTAGGTTGTCTTCCCGTTTGAGCTCTCCGCCGCTCAGGTCATAGACCTTTGCCCCTTTATTGATCGCGTCTTCCAGTGTATCCCACAGGCGCAGGTAGGAGGCTCGGTCAATAATGGAGGTATAGTCAGAGCTTTGCCAGTTCGGAAAATATTTTTTGGCTAGTCGGCTCGCATGCTCAATAAAACTTTCCAGCTGATCCTCCGGTAAGAAGAGATAATCCACATTGACGCAAATCTGCCCTGCGTTGACCATTTTCCAGTGGATCAGGCGTTCTGCTGCTTTTTCGATCGGAAAATCGGGGGCGACGATAGCTGGTGATTTACCACCCAATTCCAAAGTAACCGGGGTGAGATTTTCCGCGGCTGAGCGCATCACGGCGCGACCGGTGGTACTAGAGCCAGTGAAAATCAGATGGTCTAGCTTGAGGCTGGAAAAGAGTGGGCCTATATCGCCGTAATCGGCAATAAAAGAGAGTTTCTCTTCGGGAAAGTAATTGGGGCTGATCTGCTTTAATAGCTCAGCCAGCCGGCACGAGTTGGTGGACATCTTGACCATCGCGTGGTTGCCCGCGGCGAAGATGTTGGTCAGGGGGGAAATACTCAGATTAATGGGGAAGTTCCAGGGGACTATCACCCCAATCACCCCCAAAGGTTGCGGTATAACCCTATTTTTCGATAACGGGTAGGCTTTGAGATCGATATGACGCCGGTGCGGCTTCATCCATTTTTTGACGTTGCGGATAGCATCCTTGATACCGGCAAGAGCGGGATAGATTTCCAGGAGCAAGGTTTCTTCCCGTGAGCGATTGCCGTAGTCGGAGCATATTGCCTCAACGATCGCCTCCTGTTGCTCGCGCAGCATACGTGCCAGGGTTTTTAGGTCTTGCACTCGTTGCTGATAACTGGGAACGGGATTGGCAAGGTGGGCTCGGCGCTGACGGTCTAGTTGATTCTGAAGTAGCGCCCTGTCTGCATCCTGCCGGGTAAGGGTCTGGATGGTCATTTTATTATCCTCTGGCGTTAGTATTTAACCAGACTACCCCATTCATCCTACTGGTGATTGACCAATTGCGTCAGTAGATAGACATAATCTCCACGGTTACGTGAGTTGCAACCACTCTTGTAAAAACTGTGATGTGTTTGGGCCTGCCCTGGTGTTTCCCTACTCCAGGGCAATAATGGCCACGGGGTAGTAATCGCGAGTTGCGCAATTTAGCTGTTGTCGGGTTTGTTGGAGAGGATTTCAGCTGAGTTTGGGTCTACTTCCAGATCGTACTTCTGGTCGCCTTTGTAGGCCTCTACCTTCCAGCGGCCCCTCTCAAGGTCCACCTCCACAATGGGGGTAAAGCCCTGCTGTTCAAGCTTGGTGAGTACCATAGACAAGGCCATAGCACCGGGAGGGGGTTTTTCAGAGGCGATTGCGGTTTGTAGTGTGGTTGCGGCGATTGCGGCCAGCAACAGGCTGTTGATGGACTTCATGGTGAGCTACCTCAATGAAAGGCCCGATTTCCACATTGATCGGGCAATACATGGTTCATTTCGCGCAAGTGATTTTCAAAGATACCGTTATTCCAGCTGCTGTTATTGACCCTGGCTGTCAGGTTGGCTCAGGCGTTTCTGGATTGCCTGGCACCACTCCGGGCTACCGGGCTTTACATCATTTAAGTTGCCGCCAGTTAGCTTGGTGACGGCGGCAAACCATTCCTCACTACCCACAGGAGGAAGACCGGATGGATACATCTTCTTCAGGTCACCATCTTGTTGAGTAATCACCTGCTGCTGAACCCAGGCAAACCACTCCGGTGTACATAAGGTTGCACTGCCAGCACTGGGGGCCTGGGTTTGATCGGGAGGATTCGCCGTAGGGTTGTCTGGGCCGGGTTCAGTCGGCTGTTTCATGGCATCGCTGGCGACTTGACCGGCGGCGGGCGCGGTTTCTGCACCTGGGGTTTTGGAGGGATCTCCCTGGCGGCCGCAGCCGGAGAGAGCAAGAGCCAGCGTGAGTGATAGAACAAGGTAATACATGGGGCCTCTGTAGGATGACCGGTTTGAGTGTAAGCATAGGTGGGATTTTGCGACTTTGCCGCCTCACCCGAATGTGTCAGGGAAGTTGACATTCCCGCTAACTCTAATGAGAATGCTTCTCAAATCAATTCGCGGGTGATATGACTCCTATGTTTAGCAAGTCCCTATTCCAGAAAATCGCTGTGGCTGTTGGCCTGGCCGGAGCAATTGGTGCCAATGCCGAGGAGCAAGTGAATATTTACTCCTACCGCCAGCCCTTTCTGATTGAGCCGATACTGGAGGAATTTACTGAGAAAACCGGTATTGAGACAAAGGTGGTGTATGCCAGCAAGGGGCTCAACGAGCGCCTGCAGCGCGAGGGGCGTAACAGTCCGGCAGATTTGGTACTCACCTCCAACACCAGCAGCCTGATGGACCTGCTGAACAAGCAGTTGACCCAGCCGGTGAAGAGCGAGGTGTTGGAGCAAAATATCCCGACACAATTCCGTGATGAGGCTGGCAACTGGTTCGGCCTGACAACCCGAGCGCGTTTAATCTACGCCTCCAAAGACCGCGTTAAGCCCGGTGAAATCACTCGCTACGAAGAAATGGTTGATCCCAAGTGGAAGGGCCGAATCTGTACCCGCAGCGGCAAGCATCCTTACACCCTATCCTTGATCGCCTCCATGATCGCCCACCACGGTGAAGCAGAAACCAAAGAGTGGCTGCAGGGCGTGAAAGCGAATCTGGCGCGTAAGCCGCAGGGCAATGACCGCGCCCAGGTTAAAGCCATTAGCGAAGGTGTCTGTGACCTTTCCCTGGGTAACAGCTACTACTTCGGTAAAATGATCACCAATAAGGAGCAGCCGGAGCAGGTGGATTGGGCCAAATCAGTAAATCTGATCTTCCCTAACCAGAAGGATCGCGGTACCCATATGTTTATTTCCGGCGCGGCGCTGACCAAGCATGCCCCCAACCGTGAAAATGCCGTTAAGCTGCTGGAGTTCCTCAGTGGCGCCGATGCTCAGTACTCTTATGCTGAGAAAAACTTTGAATTCCCGGTGCGCCCCGGCACGGCCCGCTCTGAGTTGATTAAGGAATATATGGGGGAATTCAAGGAAGACGATCTGAGTCTCACGGAAATTGGTTCCTACGTTCCGGCGGCTTCCCGTATGGTTGATGAAGTGCGCTTTGACTTTTAGAATGGTTAACTGAGTGGAAATTGCTGCCCAGCATATTGGCAGTACTATCTCAGTCTTATTCGAACGGCCCTGTCGAGAGACCAGGGCCGTTCTTTTATAATGGGCTTTTGATTGCTTAATTCATGCTAAACCGAGCGAATTTATCAGCTTCCCGCTGGCTGCTTCTGGTAGCTACTATTTCCCTTCTAGTAGCTTTGCCAGTGCTCTCTATCTTTTGGTTGGCATTTTTTCCTGAAGAGAATATCTGGCCGCACCTGTTAGACACGGTGCTGTTCCACTATGTGTCCTCCACATTACTTCTGGCTGGTGGTGTCGGTTTAGTAACACTGATAGCAGGCGTGGGCAGCGCTTGGCTGGTGAGCATGTGCCAGTTTCCCGGGCGCCGTTTGTTTGAGTGGGCATTGCTACTGCCGTTTGCCGTTCCCGCCTATGTGATTGCCTACGTCTATACAGATTTGCTGGAGTACGCGGGCCCCGTGCAAAAGTCCTTGCGGGCCTGGTTTGGTTGGCAGACGGCCAGGGATTACTGGTTCCCTGAGATCCGCAGTATGGGGGGGGCTATTGCCATGCTGTCACTGGTGCTCTTCCCCTATGTGTATATGCTCGCGCGCGCAGCGTTTATCGAACAGTGTGGCAGTATACGGGCCGCGAGCCGGTCATTGGGCTGTACGCCCTGGCAGAGCTTCTTGCGCGTATCCCTGCCAATGGCACGCCCGGCAATTGCGGTGGGCTTATCACTGGTGTTGATGGAAACCCTGAATGACTTCGGCACTGTCGACTTCTTTGCGGTGCGCACCTTGAGTGTCGGGATTTACGATACCTGGCTGAGCCGCGGTAATTTAGGGGGGGCGGCACAAATTGCCTGTAGCACCCTGATTTTTGTGGTTCTGCTAATTACGCTGGAGCGAATGGGGCGGGCGAGACAGAAGCACTTTGTACAATCGCCAAATTCCCAGCGTGAACGCTATGTGTTGCGTGGCTGGCGATCCGGTGTAGCCCTGTTGTTCTGCGGGTTACTGTTGGTGGCTGGTTTTATTATCCCCCTACTGGTTCTGGGGGGATACGCACTGAGTAACTTTTCCAGCTATTGGAGTGAGGATTTTATACAGATCGCCAGTAATAGCTTGTTGCTGTCTATCGCAGCGGCATTGGTCTCTGTATTGCTGGGCTTGCTGCTGGCTTACGGTAAGCGACTGCAACCCAAGAGGTCTGTGAAGCTTTTAGTCGGCTTTTCCAAGCTAGGTTATGCAATGCCAGGGGCGGTATTGGCGATTGGTGTCCTGATTCCCTTGGCCGCTTTTGATAATGCCGTCGATGCTTTTTTACGTGAACACTTCGATATCTCCATAGGGCTACTGTTAAGCGGCAGTATTTTTGCCATTATTTTTGCCTATACAGTGCGCTTCCTGGCGGTATCCACGGGGGCCATAGAATCCAGTCTGGAGAAGGTAACCCCATCTATGGATAGGGCTGCCCGCTCTCTGGGGCGTAATAGCTGGCAAACCTTGTGGGCTGTGCATCTCCCCTTGGTGCGTACAGGCCTTCTCACAGGCGGCCTGGTGGTCTTTGTAGACTGTATGAAAGAACTGCCGGCGACTTTGCTACTGCGCCCCTTCGGCTTTGATACCCTAGCGACTTATGTTTACCAGTTTGCTTCTGATGAGATGCTGGAACGCTCGGCCCTGGGGGCTTTATTGATTGTCTTGGTGGGATTAATCCCGGTGATTTTGCTGAGCCGTTCCATTGGGTCACGTAGAGGTGAGGAGCGCACAGCCCTGGCGAGCTCTGAAGCGCCCGCCCTATCTTGATAGTTACTATTGGGCCTGGTCAAACACTAGGGCAGAGGAGAGACGTAAGGGTAGTTTATCACCGGCAGCGGCTTGAATATTTGCCTTCAAAGCGGCCTCGACGGTTTCGCCTGCAGCTAACTGAAAGCGGTAGCTCACCTGATTGCCGAGAAAATTCTTTTCCACCACCTGTGCCATAACCGCGCGGGGATGTTCGCCTGCGGCAATATCCTCACTGCGCACAAACAGTTCAAGCTTATCCCCATTTTCGTATGCAGCTGTCGGTATATTTACTTCCCCTAATGGGGTGCTGATCAGGTCATTGCCCAAGACAGTACCGGAGATGATGTTCCCTTCACTAACGATTCTCGCAACCGCCAAATTCTTTGGTTTCTGATAAGTATTTTGTGGACTGTCCCACTGCTGTAATTGACCTTGGCTGAGCACTCCCAGCTTGTCTCCAGCAATAAAGGCCTCGTGGCGGTCGTGGGTAACAATAATCGCAGGGATCTTCTCTTCGCGCAGTATATGGCGGACTTCGGCGGCGAGACTGCGGCGCAGCTCGGTATCTAGGTTGGAAAAGGGTTCATCCAGCAGCAATAGCTTGGGGCGCGGTGCCAGTGCCCGAGCCAGAGCGACACGCTGCTGCTGACCCCCGGATAGTTGGTGCGGATACTGTTGCTCGAAGCCTTCCAGCCGTACTAGCTGTAGCAACGCCTGGGTGCGGGATTGCCGTTCGCCTTTTGGCGTTGACTGGATACCAAAGGCGATATTCTGCTCAACAGTGAGGTGTGGGAAGAGGGCATAATCCTGAAATACCACCCCAATTTTGCGCTGCTCCGCAGGAATCTTTACTTTGGGAGAAGAGATTACTTCTCCAGACAGTTGGATATTCCCTGCAGCGACTGGCTGAAATCCAGCGATGGCGTGTAGCAACGTTGTTTTGCCGCAGCCGCTGGGGCCCAACAAGCAGGCAATCTCCCCGGCCTGTAAAGCAAAGGAAACTGATTCTATAACCACCTGCTTGCCGTAGCGGCACTGAAGGTTTTCTATGGAGAGTATGGGGTGCACGGGTTTTCCGGTAGTTTGGCTTTTAAACACTTCGGGCAGTGTTCGGGTGTAGTTGCTGATCATAGTTATCACTAAGCTAACCGGCAACCAGTCCCGTCTGAAGCATACTATTAGCAGACCAGTGGGGACTTCTTCTGACTGGAACTGATTTGGGTGTTTTTTGAGCAGGTGGGTTATTTAAACACCCATTCTAAACCTCATATGCCAATGTCTCCTTTCTCGTGGAGAATAAGATCTGGTCTATCACAGAATCACAGTGACCAGCTAAATAGAACCGATATCTCACTGTAAAATAAGCCGGCCCAAATCAGATTATACCATCAGCCTCGGCATAGAGTTCTTGAACCGCCTAATGCTTGTTGGCAAAGGTTTGCTTTAGTGCTTCGCTTTACTGCCAACCATGCTGATCATTTTTAGAGTTTCCCCGAATAACCGTTTAAAAAACTCGGAAAAAAGACCTGCAACGATATCCTCTTTGTCGATAGAGTCCTTTTCTCGTAGCTGCTCTGCCTTCCTATCCAGCTGTGTGGCCATGGAATAATTATTGCTTATTCTGGCGTCTTCAGCCTGTGCTTCTAGTTCATTGGCTTTCGCATTTCTCTCATATATGTTAGCGGTGGAAACATATCCGGAAATAAATATAACTGACAGAGTGAAAAACAATATTTTCATGCTAGGCGAAACAAATTTGAGGTCCATAATATTTTAATGGCTGGTATTGGCTTGTGTAGTGTTGTCAGCACTATACCATAGCCGGATACAGTAACTCATTATGTAATATTGAAAGCAAGCATCAGGTCAAAAGCATTACTTCCTTAGCCTCTCAAAAAGGTCTTTGCTGGTATTTCCCTTTATGCTGTGGCCAAATTAGCTTTATCAGTTCAATCATAAAATCTGTTTTTTCATCTTTGCTTTATAATCATTTATTAATAGAAAATAAATCCATAAGGTCGATATTGCAGCAAAGAAACACCAGGTTGATATCCATGTTTCACGATGAGTAAAGTAGACGATAACACCGAGCAGCATGACAAGTGTCCAAAATTTTCTAAAAATCCGATTGCTTGATAATAAAAATAAAAAGCCAAGTAAAGAATAAATAATATGTCCTGCTGTAATGGCGAATAAGCTGTAGTCGGAAGTGATATAGCATAGGCTATGCCCGCATACGCTCGTTTTTATCAAGTGTCTTGATCCTGTTTCTAATAGGACAGGTATCCAAAGGTATAAACCAAAAACAAAACCTATGATGATTACTATAATAAAAAAAATCCTTTTCCATTTTTTTGTTTCAAGGCTAAAGGCTACGATTGGTATCCAGACAAGCCAAAAAAGCAGAGCAAAGAATAGAAAGAAAATGGAAGATACTGTTGTTAGTGATGTTAAGTTTCCGTTGTATCCAAGCCATACCATGCCTTCACTCGCTTGTTGTAACGCGAAAAGGATAGGGGTAATTGCGAGTAATAAATAGGTTTTATCATTTTTTATAGCGTGTCTTGTACACAAAGCACCGCCAACAAGAAGGACAGCTGCTGATCCGAATGATGCTGTGGCTGAAAAACACATAGTGGTTTTCTCTGTATGTAAAATATTGTCATTTAAGCCAGAGCCTTAAAGCTTAATGTACTATGTAACAATAGCCTTAACCTAAAGAATGTGTTGAAATTCACTAATTTGTACTAAGATTTTGAATTTATCTGGAAGGTCTATGCCGATTTCAACCCTTCATTTCACCTGTGGATAAAATCGAAAACACCATCAAAGAGCATTGAGTTTCCCTATGAAATTCGATGCTTATGCAGGTAAAGTCTATGTTGACTGGGGACAACAAGCCAGTTTGACGCCGCTGAGTCAGTTGCAGTGTTTTATTCACCTATCAACGTTGGCCACTGTTTTGGTCCTTGCGTCGGGGGGTACCTATTGCATGTTAAAGTAATAATGCTCCTACAAACATTAAATGTATTAGGGGTATTATTCTTATCGGTACTATATGGTCATTTTAGCTTGCTGCTGTGAAGCTGTCAGCGTGGCCGCTGACTCATAAGTAGGCCCAACCCGCTAGCCACCATCGTGGGGTAAACAAAAATGGTGGGACACAGCGGTGCCTCGGTCAGTAATGATCAAGGTCATTAAACAGAAGTCAGCCGACGGCATAGTAGCCAAATACCAAGATTAATACCTTGGACAGGGTGAAGGCCTGCACCAAACTCCACGAGTTAAAAGACAAGGCTAGCCTACTGATATGTTTTCAGTTGGATAAAGTTGAGGTGGCGCACTGCCATGATATTCAGCTCAATTGAAGAGCTGCTCGATACTATCGCTGGGTAGAAATTCATTAGGGATAGGGTGCTGCGCATTGCAGGTTCGCATGATGGGTGGTGTGGGGGCCGGTAGCTAAAAACTACCGGCTACCCGATTTAGATTTAGTCGGAGCAAATAGCATGGTTGACTAAACCTAGCTCGACATTTGCCCAGCAGCCACAAGGATTATTGGACTCAGAGCATTGGCCCACGGCAAAAACGTTGTCAGCCTTGCTCTCCGAAACCCTACATTCACCCTGGCACTGTGAGCTACTCAGACACGATTTTCCGGCATCTGAATAGATGACGATGCACATTTCAGTACCAGACATGCAGACAGGACGAAGCTCCCCACCAACCGCGAGGCACTGCTCTGCTGTTTCAATTGCATTGAATCTCGCAAGTTGTTCTTGCTTATATTTAGAAAGCACCCACTGCTTCATAGCAAACAACATCAAGATTACTAAAACAACGACTGATATTGACTTGGCCATAGAAATCTAACGCCTTTGGAAGGGGCAGCTTTGCTGCGAAGCAGCGCTTAAAGCTGTCCCGCTTGTCAAACTTGTTACATGCTCAACCTTGCTATCAGCTCTGAACATTGCATGCCTTTGTAGTTTGCTGAAACACGTATATTTACCCACTTACTAGACATATAAAAATGACTGCCAGTGACCCCACCTTTAGATTTTATTGATAGCGGCATGGATATTTCATTGCTTCCATCACTAGCCGACAATATCAGAAACTCAATTGGAGCCCCCTTGTACTCTCCTGGCACTCGTACGTGATGCATACCTGAACTTACATCTTCATCAGGAACGATACTAACACTACCATCTTCGATGATTTTTGGTACGGCACAGCTATACGCTAAACCGGGAAGAAAGGTAGCCAATATAAGAGCGATAACTTTCAATTTCATAGGTATGTAACGCCGTGATATGCGGCGGACTGCGCGAAGCGTAGGCCGTCCGGTGGAGCCCCATAGGGGCGGAACGAACATCATCACCTTGGTACGCCCAGCATGGGCGTGAACTAATGGGGTGAAAGTCCCCTGTAGGAAGATCACCATTTAATGGGTTCCATTAAATGCTAACTACTAGTGAATGGCAACTGCAACACCGCGAGGTCTTGAGGGGAGGAAGCCGCTAGCAAAACTACGAGCTGGCGAACAGAAACATCCTATTAGGCTTAAGCTGGAGGCGAGGTGGCCAAGGGCACCAAAGCCATGTGATCTAACGGGTAGGGTAAATGATGCAGTTGTGTAGTGAAAGTTCACGTTCTTATCTGGGGAGATCTGTTTGGCTCGCTGCTGTGAAGCTGTCAGCGTGGCCGCTGACTCATAAGTAGGCCCAACCCACTAGCCACCATCGTGGGGTAAACAAAAATGGTGGGACACAGCAGCGCCTCGGTCAGTAATGATCAAGGTGATTAAACAGAAGTAAGCCGATAGCATAGTAGCCTAATGCCAAGATTAATACCTTGGATAAGGTGAAGGCCTGAACCTAAAATCCATGGGTTAAAAGACAGGGTTAGCCTACCGATATGTTTCCAGTAGGATAAGTTGAGGTAGCGCACTGCCATGACGCTCAACTCAAATGAAGATTTGCTCGACACTATCGTTGGGCAGAGATTCATTACGGATAGGGAACCGCCCATTGCGGACCCGCACGATGGGTGGTGTGGGGGCCGGTAGCTAAAAACTACCGGCTACCCGATTTATGCATTTTCAAGTGTTGACTCTCGCCATTCTGCATTTGTGAAATGGACATTCACCCCTTCAAGGTTATTACACACTTTGGTGAAATTATGCAGCGAACAGTTGAATTCACAATGTATGGAAATAGATGAACGGTTATCTTTGTAGTGGCGAGCCATTTGAATTGCCTTAGGTGTCTCTATTTCTCCTTTTACATAGATGCCACCTACTTCACCAGCTTTAAAAATTGACTTCTTAATATATTGCTTAGATACAGAAGTTCCTGCACACAAAAAATCTATCTCAGCTCGATCAAGTTCGATATCAAATGGCGACATGTTGATTATTTGAAAATGTAATGAATATGAGGCGATATCACCAAGATTTGCCCGAACAGCCTCATGCCTAGCTTGAACATCAATCAGAACTAGGTCAGCCAATCGGTCTTTGCTGAATAGCTTGCGCAATATAAATTTTGGTAGCCATTTTAGATACTTCCAAATTTCAATTATGGATAATACTTCCACTTATACTCCTGATGCATAACGCCTGGCGCAACGGCGAAGCACATAGTGCTGAGTCCGGTAGCCTATGACTGCGTATTGCCGCCATTTGGTACGCCCAGCATGGGCGTGAACTAATGGGGTGAAAGTCCCTTGTAGGAGGATCACCATTTAATGGTTTCCATTAAATGCTAACTACTAGCGAATGGCAACTGCAACACTGTGAGGTCTTGTGGGGAGGAAGCCGCTAGCAAAGCTACGAGCTGACGAACAGAAACATCCTATAAGGCTTAGCCTGGAGGCGAGGTGGCCAAGTACACCGAAGCCATGTGATCTAAAGGGTAGGGTAAATGATACAGTTGTGTAGTGAAAGTTCAGGCCCTTATCTGGGGAGGTATGTTTAACTTGCTGCTATGAAGCTTTCAGCGTGGCCGCAGACTCATAAGTAGGCCCAACCCGCTAGCCACTATCGTGGGTTAAAAAATGTGGTTGAACACAGTAGTGATGTTGAGTAGAAATTCATTACAGATAGGGAGCTGACCATTGTGGACCTGCACGATGGGTGCTGTGGGGGCCGGTAGCTAGATACTACAGGCTACCCGATTCAGAGGCTTACTCTTGATCCCACTCTTCTTCATAGCCATTACTCACCAAGTAGCCATTCAGAGAGTGAAAAATATACTCCATCCACTGCTCGATTCCTTCTTTCTCCAGCAACGGGAATCCAGAACCTTGATCATCAGCAGCAACGTCTATCATTCCCCAATAGAGTTGAGAAAGAGCTAATGCCTGCTCTCGATTAGAAACTACACCTTTCTGAAGAATATCTAGTGCAGCTTCATTCTCCATCTTTTCAGCGTAGTGAATAAGAATCTCGCGTTCTTTTGGGTATTTATATTCAATCATAGTGCGTCTTGAGCCTCTTTAATTACTGGCATTCGATCAGCAGCCCAAGTTAACTTACTTACCAAGTCTTCAACCCTCATTCTTTTGGTTGCACAATCAGATAGTGCTTCTTATCTGGAGAGGCCTGTTTAACTCGCTGCTATGAAACTGTGTGTGGCCGCTGACTTTTAAGTAGGCCCAACCCGCGCGGGGATAGAAAAAAGTGGTGGAACATAGCAGCGCTTTTGCCAGTAATGACCAAGGTGACTAAGCGGAAGTCAGCCGATGGTATAGTAACCTAACGCTAGGAGTATTACCTTGGACATGGAGAAGGCCTGGAGCCAAACTCCATGAGTTAAAAGACAGGGCTAGCCTACCAATATGTTTCCAGTCGGGTAAAGTTTCGGTAGCGTACTGCCATAACACTCAGTTCAACTGAAGATCTGCTCAAGACTATCATTGAATAGAAAATCAGTACGGATAGGGAGCTGTCCATTACGGGCCTACACGATGGGTGGTGTAGGGGCCGGTAGCTAGAAATTACCGGCTACCCGATTTAGAGTTCAATTCTCCAGTTGGACTGAAGAAACTAAATCTTCATAACTAGGATAATTACAGTTATCGCTCCACTTATGTTTATACAACTCCGCAAGTGCTGTCGAAAGAGATAATAGTTGCATGGAATGCTCTCCACTGGCATCCACTTCCTCTTCTGTTGAAGAGGGATTATCTATTATCAACTTCATTCGATATATTTCTGACTCAGTTAGCTCGATCATGAGTGACAAGTGTGAAAGACTTAGTTCCATAATTAATTCTCGAATATTATTTCTTTGGTAAGTTCATCTAAGAGTATACAAAACTTAGCGACTGGCATATCCCAATGAGGACGGATTGAGTAATGTGTAGCCTCATAACTTCGATTATATGAATCCTTCGTTATAACTAGGCCATGAGGGATTACAATGTTTGGTGATAGCCTATAATAATCCCAACGAGAAACCGGTACCCCCAGCACATCAAATAATGAAACACCCCCTGAAGTACAGTCTACCCACCACTCACCATTGCTCCAGTATGTGTCTATATCAGGATTTCTAATTTTTCCGTTAGAAAGCCTAAAAGACTTTAGTATAGGATACAAAACGGGCGATCCTCGATCAGCTTTACGCTGCCCTCTCCACAAATTTACGTCTAAATTAAATTCGGAGTCAAAAAGTTCACCAAGTTCCCTCTTTTTAATAAAGAACTCTTCTTCCTTCTTGCTTTTTTTCATAAATTCACTCCATTGAATATTTGAAATTGGTTTATTCTAACGCGGTAAGTATGGGCACGCAGCGTGGGCACAAAGTGCTGAGACGGAGAACCAGCCGAAGCTGAACATGCCTTAACTTGGTACGCCCAGCATGAGTGTGAACTCATGAGGTGAAAGTCTCCTGCAGGAAGATCACCATTTAATGGACCCTATTAAATGCTAACTATTAGCGAATGGCAACTAAGACACCATGAGGTTTTGTGGAGGGCGGTAGCTAGGAGCTACTTGCTATCTGATTTAGCTATACTTCTTCAAACTCGGACTCCCCGCCAGGTGTCGGTTTAAAGTCTATATTCACATTGTCAGCAAAAGGCCATTTAATTAAAATTTGTTGTATAAAGCTGCCGGTGTCACAAAAAGCGATTACATTTCCCTTAATACTCTTTTCCCAAAACACGCCGTTCCAGTTTGCGAAATCATAACATCCCGCTGCCGGTCCCATTTTAACCGCTACAAAATATAAACCTTCTAGTGAAGGGTTTCCGTCCTTCCATTCGATTTCTTGCATGAAACCCTCCTAAAATCTTGATCTAAACCTTTCTGCTAAAAATGTAGCTCGGCGCTTCATTCAGGCCTAACTGGATCGCTGTGAATAGAATAATCTTAAAGAGCTGATCGAGCTATGGCGGGAGCGATTAATGGATATCAGTTGGTTTGTGCGCTGCCTAAATGAATCTATTACTCGCCAAGCGAACGAAGAAAACCGCTGTACTGGCTGCTTCTGGGACGGCTGTTTCAAGTCTCAGGCGCTATTGGATGAAAGAGCCTTGGCTGCCTGCACGGCCTATGTCGATCTCAATCCTATCAGTGCCGATATTGCAAAAACTTCGGAGGGCTCCGATCACACATCCATCCAGCAGCGTCTTCGCGCTACGATCTCAGGTGAGCAGCCTAAAGAGCTACTACCGTTTGTGGGCGGCGAGCGCCTTAATATGCCGAAAGGGTTGCCCTTTCAATTGGATCACTATTTGGCGTTAGTAGACTGGAGTGGCCGGCATTTAGACCCCAAAAAGCGCGGTGCCATTTCTCAAAACGCGCCCCCTATCCTTGAGCGGCTGGGTATCTAAGCAAAACACTGGCTCTATCTCAATCGGAACTTTGAAAGCCGCTTTAAAGGCCTGGTGGGATCAGCAGAGGCTGTACGGCAAGCCTGTATTCAGCTCAATAAACGCTGGGTACATGGGATAGGCGACTGCCAACGTTTCCTATCTGCAATGCCCCACTAACTCCCTCCCAACCTTTCGATACTATTCCTTCCGGTTTGGCCAAAATCACGCAATCTTCAAACCTTAAGCATAATTTTTCAGTATTTCACCTTGCCCTATACCTGATCAGGAGAAATGGCCGTCAAGGTGGAAGGCCTGCACTATTTCCGATGTCATCTTTCAATTTGTGGGTGTCCTAGTATTTGATTGCGGACCCGCACGATGGGTGGTGTGGGGGCCGGTAGCTAAAAACTACCGGCTACCCGATTTATGAGCGCTCTTCGCATTCAGCCTCCCAAAATAGTGTACCGACATCTTGAGATAATTTTCTAATAACATGCTGCATGACTAATGAATCAATGTTGGGGTATATTTCAAGCAAACCTACTGAAATCTGGGTTAGAGATAAAGCTGTTAGGTCAGCAGGATCGGTCATACCAGAATTGCTTGGCCCTGCTAATAACATTTCTTCCTTTGCCTCAACCAAGCCAAGCTTATTTTTAATACCATGTACATTTGCATGTATATTTTGGCTCGCCCACTTATAGTATGGGCGAAGGTGATCAAGCTTGACAGCTTCTTCAAGATTAGAAAAATTAGGCTTTTTATTGTTCAATGCTTCCGCTGCCCACCCATAACTCTCTTTAAATTCATTCCCGTACTTATTGATTGCTTCGTCACGAGCTATTTTACACTCGCTTAACTCTCCTTCAGAAAACCTTTCTACATTTAGTCTTGGCTCATATTTATTGTACTGAACCATGGCTTTATAAGATTCGACTACTTCATGTTCATAGTAGCGAATAGAAAGTTCGTTCCCATGGTCAAGTAAAAACAGAGCCGTAACCACCACTTCATGCAATGCACGCCATCTTGCCTGAGCGGCATCAGCAAAACCTCCTTTTAGGAGCCATAGTATTTCAGATGAAATATGACAAGCCCTGGCATGCAAGCGAACCACTAGATCGAACTGTACATTCTGTTCTTGCACTGCAAGTTCTCTGTTGGTGCTATTGAATTCACTACCGGCTTCAAGACATACAGAAATCAATACTTCAATAGCATCAAAACCGTTTTTCCACCTTTCAATATTTCTATCTACGAAACCATCTGCATCTTCACGGTTTAACTTTAGCGTCTCTTGAGCATTTTCTTTTAATGAAGCAACAATATCGTCAGCAATTTTTGGAATAGTTTCGCAAATCACATTTGAAACGGAAGACTCCAATTCCTCTTCTGACAAATCTTTTTTTGCATCTTTAAGTGCCTCATCCAATATTTTTTCAAAGATACTTTGGAGGCTATCCATACGTCATCCTTCCTCATAACGCCTTTAGCAACGGCAAATTGCGGAGCCGAAGGCGTAGTAATTTGTCCGCTTGCCTAAATTTGGTACGCCCAGCATGGGCGTGAACTAATGGGTTGAAAGTCCCCTGTAGGAGGATCACCATTTAATGGGTTCCATTAAATGCTAACTACTAGCGAATGGCAACTGCAATACCGTGAGGTCTTGTGGGGAGGAAGCCGCTAGCAAAACTACGAACTGACGGACAGAAATATCCTATAAGGCTTAGCCTGGAGGCGAGGTGGCCAAGGACACCGAAGTTATGTGATCTAACGGGTAGAGTAAATGATGCAGTTGCGTAGTGAAAGTTCACGTTCTTATCTGGGGAGATCTGTTTAGCTTGCTGCTGTGAGGCTGTCAGCATGTCGCTGACTCATAAGTAGGCCCAACCCACTAGCCTCCATCGTGGGGTAAACAAAAATGGTGGGGCACAGCGGCGCCTCGGTCAGCAATGGTCAAGGTGATTAAACAGAAGTCAGCCGACGGCATAGTAGCCAAATGCCAAGATTAATACCTTGGACAGGGTGAAGGCCTGAACCTGAAATCCACGAGTTAAAAGACAGGGCTAGCCTACCGATATGTTTCCAGTCGGATAAGTTGAGGTAGCGCACTGCCATGACACTCAACTCAAATGAAGAGCTGCTCGACGCTATCGTTGGGTAGAGATTCATTACGGATAGGGAACCGCCCATTGCGGATCCGCACGATGGGTGGTATGGGGGCCGGTAGCTAAAAACTACCGGCTACCCGATTTAGCCTAAGTTTCATATTTAAGAACAACCTCTTTTAACTACTTTTAAACTCTTTAAACCCACCATCACAGAACCAATCATTATTCATCATTGCCTGGTAAGCAGCTGTGTTCCATGAATTAACATGATTATTTCGCCGCGATTCTTCCTCTTCTTCGAGGTAGGCCTTCACAGAATTTTTTCCACCTTTTTCATGGAGTCTGTTTAATCGGAACTGAATTTCCGTCACGGTTGAATTTGCATTCGACATATACAAACTTCCAAGATCTAGCTCTCTAAAGTGAAATTTTATTCTTTCGTTGAGTGCTTCATCATAAACATCAACATCTGATGAATAGAATCGAATAGATCCAGGGCTTTCTTCTTTCACTTCGGCAAAGAGCCACTGTTCACATGTAACATCATCGTAATAAGGATGGAGTGTTTGTTCGCTTTCGCTGCCAGGAACTTTATCTAATTTTGCTTTGTTACAATCTGAGCAGGCTGGTATCAAATTCAGTGGGACAACGACCAATGAGGGAAAATCAGCTTTTGGTAGAAAATGGTCTAAGGTTGAGACTGCTCGCTGGCCACATAACGGGCAGATTCCATTTGGCGCAGCGTTTTTAAGTTGATCATATAAAGCTCTTCCTGGAGCTTTTTTCCCAACCATTCTTTGCGTATAAATTTTCTCCATCTCGGCCTTACTTACTACGCCGTCAACACCATCACTACTCTCAATCAAGAACCATTGTTGCTCCTCAGACTTTTCTTGATATTCCTTGTCAGCTACCTCTATAGAGCCTGAGATTTGATGAAATCTTTCTTTTAGAACTCTATTTTTAACCTTACTTATGCAAGTTTCATATACGTCTTTTGCAACCAGATCGGGCTTAGCAATTACCTTCATGCTTCACCTCTATCTGCTTCCTTGTCGAGAAATAGCCCCCGCAATACACCTCTAGCCTCTGCGCCAAGCTGGCCATTGAACTTTTTCAGTGCCTGCTTATAGGTGTCTGCAGACTCAGCTTCTTTTTTTAGCATCTGATGGAAACCTGAATCGGTTACTTCCAGCCCAAACACCTCTCGTGTTAATACGCCCACATTTTCACCAAATGTTTCATTTTCAGGCCTTTCAGCAACGGCATCAAATCCACTTCGTCTTAACTTCCATACACAACTTTTAGGTACTTCTTGGAGTATTACAGGGGAATGTGTTGCAATAATCGCCACCGCATTTCTATGAGAGAGCAATTCAGATAAAGTACGTATAAACGCCGAAAGTAGCGGAGGGTGTAGGTGGGATTCAGGCTCATCCAAAAGAACTAGGGTTTTCTCCTCAATTTTTTCAACTAGCTTAGCAGTAGTCAGTAACACAATTGCATGGCCTGAACTTAGCTTGGCAAAAATGTTTTTCGTATTTTTTTCCAAATCATCATTTGAAGACAGTACTACATCGGCAAGTGCAATATCTTTAAAAAGACTATCTGTTTCTAGATCTCGAATTGCCTCAACCAATCGATCTTGGTATCCAAATCGGCGAATATTGTTTAAACAATAGGAAAATTCTCTATTAAGCATTGGGCGGCTCATAGGAGTGTGTTCGCCATCCTTGGTTGTTGATACCTGTTTTAAACCGATATAAGCGTAATTAAGTCCCTCTGTTTTATCTTTCCGCTCAGGTATCGGCTCAAAAGGATCAAATGCGCTAAATGCTACAGACACGACACCAGCAAACATTTCTTGGAGATCTTCTCTTTTAGTTGACTCCTTGCGACCAGTTACAACAGAAAAACACCCATCACTCTCTTGAGTTGTGTCACTATCCACAAGAGCCTTAACCATTTTATGAAGAAGGTGGGTTTTACCAACACCATTTCGACCAATTAAGACATGAATGTTCGAAGGAGGGTTAGATTCTGGATCGACATAAAAATCCAAATCTAATCCAGCAGAATGTTTTCCTTGCGGAAGCGAATAAGAGAAATCAAACTCGGTACGCAGCTTTCCGCCATCAAGTAATCGCTTAAATTGCCCTTTTATTGAAGCAATACTAACTTCTCGCAGTAAAGATTCCTTCATTACCTGTTCATTGAAAGCAAGATCATAAACACTATGATCATGTACTACATCATTTAAGCTTTTTAAAATGCAGCCCCTTAGCTCTTGATCTAAAGCATATAGGTTCTGATAGTATTCATCGCTTTGCCCAAGCGCAAAGAAAGCTTTATCTAGTGCTAAGAATTCTTTGGGGAGTTTTTCTTGAGTCCATCCACTCTCTTGACCGACATAGCCAATTTTTACCCCCCCGATATCATGCTCCTCTCCATTTGCGTCATAGACAACCAGATGAAATGTAGATTTAAAACCAAAATCATCCCAGTTGTTCGCCTCCAGATAGGCAACACTTACAGTACGCTTTCGTTTAGAGTAGTAGCGCGAATAAGGGGGAACGTTGAATATCAACTCAACCATATCATCTGCCCATTATTTATAATTTTAGAAAATTAAGCCAGATTTAAACAGGCTAACGCCGCCAGCAGGGGCCGAAAAACCAGAGCGAAGCGGCGGTTTTTTGGTCCCTCTGGCTGGCTTTGTTAGAAGTTGCTGGTATCAACGTCGAATTTCCGGTTCAGGGCAGAGATAACTATTATGGTGAAATAGCCAATAAAGATCACGGCGACGATGGTGGCAACTACTTTAAAGAATGTTACAAACCCTGAGTCACCAGATTCAGCCTTTGGCTTAAATTGCTCAAATTCAAACAGGGTATTTGAGAACAGGTTTGGGCCACTTAATAAAATAGAATCAAATACAGGGTGGGAAGTTAAGCAGTATATATACAAGCTATCTTTTCGCTGAATATCACCAGCAGAAAAACTAATGATGCTACTAGTAAATGATTCTTGCTCGTTTATTTTGTTTTCTGGCAGGGTTTCGCATTTTGCAACGGAAGACTCCCCAAAGTTGAGCCTAACAACTACGTCTTTAGCGACATTCAAGGAGTTGTTCTGAATTTGAGCGAAAAATGCTGACTCTATAGACGTATTAATCGGAGGAACGTAAACATTTGATATCGTTAGGCTAGCAGTATCTTTAGATTGCTCCGCTGCTTTTTTCGCTTCGGCGATTTTCTTATCTTCAGCCTTTCCGTCGAGATGAATATAAAGTCCTATCACACCAGTAATTGCGGCTGCAATTACTGCTCCCCAGAAACCATATTTAGCAGATTTTGACTCCACTTTGTTTATTTCCCCTTTGACTTCTAACAGCTATATAGTAATTATTCTGACCACTATTATCCTGATTGTTATCTCAGAATCAATTTCTACGCCAAAGCCTATTTTTTTTAAAACCATAGGCTTAAAGCATCCTGATACGTCCGTGCAAACTGGAAAAACGATCACTTTGACTACTATCCCAATTTTAACGCTAGTCCGTAACCCATTGATTTCATGATTGTTTTTGGGTTTGTCTTCTTGTTCTCCAATATCACGGTCAATATGATCGTAAACCCCTAAGCTAGCACTCACCAACTTTTACAGGCTGGTATTGGTTGGGGAGTGGTTAAGGTATCCAGGGTGCCTCTGAATCACTCTGTAATATCTCTGTGGATCTTGAGGGCTAAAGATGTTAGGCGCAGTTCGCCGCGAATGGACGTAGCCCTTTGCAAGCGTTACAACGCAGCAGAGGTGGTCTTCAAGGATCGACCTGAGGGGCTTCCATAACGATTCATTTCTTCTTTGGTCTAGTCATTCCTGTGAAGCTACGCTCTTATTGAAACCACTCTGTAAGTTGAGGCATCACTGGGTTGTTCAGAGGCTCCTAAATCTCGCAGTAATATTCTTCAAGTGACTTTGGTCTATGGAGAGATCTTTTCTGTAGATATGTGGAGTACGTATTAAGTCGAAGCATTGATGAGCTATTGTTGTCTGAACTCCAGCGTGGGAGCGGTGGGTATATTAATCTAAACGGCCATTTTTATATGCAGCTGAAATTTTCAATGCGTGAGCAACAAAAAATATAGGCACAAAAATAATCTTATTAGATTTTATTAGGTTTGTTTTAGTGTCAAAGCCACGTAAGATCGATAGATATTTATTGGTATTTTGTCCGCGATTAAGACGCCATCTAAAGGCAACAATCAAAGCAGCTCGGTTCAAGAGTACCGAGAGAATCAAGAACCCAAGAATTCTCTAAAAACCACCCCTCAAAGGAGAACGGTAGCGTGAAGTAAGAATAAGTAAAAGGCGCTGACCCAAGGTGCTGGAACACCTGGGGCCAGCTAACCAAGTTGATAATCACAGTATCAAAGTGGCTATATGCATAGTACGCTAGAAACCCGCTCGTCTTCAATAAAGTGGAGCACAATCAGCGGCTTGGAGAGATTCCCCAAGCCCTGGGGGCGTTGCGTCTGCCTTTTTTTATTCTATGCCTACCGTTCTCGCGCACCTCCTCGTAGTTACTCAAAACATTTCTATTCAAGCTTTCCCATTGTGGAAGGTCTATCCATGGTTTGAGTATCAGTAGGAAACAAATATGTTGATCTTAAAGCGCCGGACAGGCGAGAACTTACGGATTGGAGCGAATGTCTCAATCACCGTATTGGAAGTTAAGGGCAATCAGGTAAAGGTGGGAATACTTGCTCCCAAATCCCTGCCTGTACACCGCGAGGAGATTTATAGGCGGATCAAAAGGGAAGGAAACATGGGCAGTGGAAATCGTTGAGAATCTGATTGGGATTGTGGCGTGTCGCCATGAACGGGTGGTGTTGCTATGAAAGCGCTAACTGCTGATAGTTAGCGCTTTCAGTCGAGCCTTTCGCTGCAAATACAGCTACAGGTTAAGCTCGGAAGTGATCTGTATTAGTGATGTTTATGCTTAAATCCAGCAGCAAATTTGTCTGCTAATTTAAAGTAGTGATTCAGATCCTTGCGGGTTTTTTCTGGGCGGTTGTTTTCGGAGTTAATGTGGATGTTTTCCACAACAACGGCGATGTCTTTTGCCAGCTTCTGTCTTTCACCCTTCAGGTTCTCAGCGAAATACTCAACACTTTTTTCGAGTCTGTAGGTGATGACATGAATCTCGTGAAGTTCAGCAGGGTTAAGCTTTTTCTTGCCCTTAATTTCTTCTGTTGTTTCAACAAAAATCTTTCTCGCATCCTTCAAAGAAGTAACTTTCGCTACTTTAAAGTGCTGGATGGGCTTTTCGCCTGATGCAGGGCTAGCTTGAGCAGTGGTGGCAAAAGTAACAGCAAAAAGTAATGCAATTAAAGTTCTCATCTTTCCTCTCTAACGCCCAAACTTTAAGGGTTGGTAAGGCATTGATCGGGCGAGGTGAATGCCTAACATTTATCAGTGATCATTTTGACCACTTTGATCGCTATCGTAAATGAGGATAACTATCATTAACATTCATGATACAGGAATTTTTAGGTGCTCAAAACATTTGTCGTAAAAATTGCGATCAAGCTGATCGAAATTTGTAAGGAATAAGAAAATTGAATCTGGAAAGGATGCGCAGGGGAGGGGGCAACAGAGGTTTTTAGCCAGGAAGAGGCGCCCCCGTGTTATGGAATTTGATCTGTTAACCCTCTCTTCGCGGTAACAAAGAGAGAGTTATTTACAGAAAGAGCCGGTTAGTTCGGGATTATTGAGACTGGCTTCACAAATTAATTGGTACGGAGGCTAGGAAATCTCTCCCAGTACATCAACCATCGCCGAAGTTAATTGGCTGAGGTCTTCTTTCGAAATCACATAGGGCGGCATGGCGTAGACCAGCTTGCCGAAGGGGCGCAGCCAAACTCCGCGTTCGATTAGAGCTTCCTGCACTTTGGCCGTATTTACCGGCTCGCGCATTTCCACCACGCCAATCGCTCCAAGGGCTCGAACATCGGCGACACCCGGTGCGGATTTTAATGGGGCTAGCTGTTCGCTCAGCTGTTGCTCGATTGCGGTTACTCGTTCCTGCCAGGGTCCGCTGAGTAGCAGTTGAATACTGGCATCGGCCACGGCACAAGCCAGGGGGTTACCCATAAATGTGGGGCCGTGCATAAAGACACCGGCTTCCCCTTGGCAAATACCTTCGGCCACTTTATCGGTACAAAGGGTGGCGGCCAGGGTCATGGTGCCGCCGGTGAGGGCTTTGCCCAGTGTGAGGATATCCGGGGTGATATCGGCGTGTTCACAGGCAAATAACTTGCCGCTGCGGCCAAAGCCGGTGGCGATTTCATCGGCGATTAATAGCAGGTCGTGCTCGTCACAGAGCTCGCGTACACGGCGCAAATAATCGGCAGAATAAAAACGCATGCCGCCAGCGCCCTGGACGATCGGCTCTAAAATAATCGCGGCCAGTTGATCGCGGTTTGCTTCCACTTGCTGGCGCAGTTCGGCGATATCACTGTCACTACAGGTGTTGCCAAAGGGAACCTGCGGAGCGGGGGCGAACAGATGCTGGCTCAGTTGCCCGGCAAACAGGTGATGCATTCCCGTGACCGGGTCACAGGTGGCCATGGCTCCGAATGTATCGCCGTGGTAACCATTGCGCAGGGCGAGCAGTTTGCTCTTCTGCGGTTTTCCCTGGGAGTGCCAGTATTGAATGGCCATTTTAATGGCCACTTCCACAGACACTGAACCGGAATCAGCGAGAAATACCCGGTGGAGGCCAGGTGGAGTGATTTCCACTAATTTCTTGCACAGCTCGATTGCGGGCTCGTGCGTTAAACCCCCGAACATCACATGGGACATTTTGTCCATCTGATCGCGCATGGCCTGGTTTAGCTCGGGCACATTGTAGCCGTGCAGGGCACTCCACCAGGAGGACATACCGTCGATCAGGCCGCGCCCGTCTTCCAGGTAAAGTCTTACCCCTTCGGCCCGCGCTACCGGATATACCGGGGGCGGGTCGATCAGGGAGGAGTAGGGATGCCAAATATGTTTGCGATCGAAATCCAGGTCCATAAAAACTACATCGTTATTCTCAAGAGCCGACATTCATCCGTTAGGCCAGTTCGCGCAGTACCCTGAGCGGGGGCTGGCTGATAGAGCTGTAACAGGCCAGGGTACCGGCGGTGCCAACCAGTACTGCACCGGTGAGTGGTCCGGTTAGCCAAAGGACTGGGTGCAATATCACCGGCAGTTCAAAGACCCAATAAGACAGCACAGCTAAAGTGGCTTCAGCACCGATAGCCGCGAGCAAACCGGCGGCAAAACCCAGTAGGCCAAATTCCAGTATCAGGCTTCTCAGTAACAAGCGCCTGCGGCCTCCCAGTGTGCGGATAATTGCCGCTTCCTGCAATCGCTCGGCGATACTGGCGCGGACCCCGGCAATTAATACCAGGACCCCGGCAACCAGCATCAGGGCCATAACCGATTCGATGGCAAAGGACACCTGGTTAATGGTGTCGCGGATACGCTGGATGATCTTATCCAGCTCTATCACACTGACGCTGGGGAAGGCGCGAACCAGATCGTTGACCAGTAGCTTGTCCTCCGGTGGGAGGTAAAAACTGGTGATATAGGTAGCCGGGAAATCATCGATAGTGCCCGGTGCAAATATCATATAGAAGTTGGGGCGCATGCTGTTCCAGTCCAGCGAGCGGAAGCTGGCTACCGGGGCTTCTACTTCGAGGCCACCGATGGAAAAGCGCAATTGATCTCCCAGTGACAGTTCCAGCTGGGCTGCCAGCTCCACTTCTACGGAAACACCTTCGCTGGCCTTGTCCCACCACTCGCCTTCCAAGATACGGTTATCCGGTGCCAGGGTATCGGTGTAGCTCAGGTTCAATTCCCGGCGAACGCCACCGGGACGATCTTTTTTCTCTTTAATCGAAACGCCGTTAATCGCTACCAAACGGCCGCGCACCATGGGGTAAAACTCGGTGCTGCTTACCTCGCCCTGCGCCAGCATGTTTTCCATGGTTGGCACATCGTGAGGGGCGATATTCAGGAGGAAGTGATTGGGGGCTTTTTCCGGCAATTGCATCCGCCATTCATCCACCAGGGCGGTGCGGGCAAAGACCATGGCCAGCATGGCCAATAATCCGGTGCCAAAAGCGGCAATCAATAAAGTGTTGAACGCGGCGCGGCGTTGCAGGCTGCCCAGGGCAATACGCCAGGCGCCGCCCAAGGATGCCAGTTTGCCGCGCACCAGGAGCCGGTTAACCAGGGCGCTTCCAGCTACCAGCAGGAGCATGCCGACAAACAAGGCGAGCGTCATGAGCAGACTGCCGGACAGCCACCAGATTAGGAGCAGCATAGCGCTGGGGCCGAGAATCAGCCCAAGCCATTCGCGTCTGTCCGGGTTACTCCAGTCGTGCCGCAGGGTTTGCATCGGGTCTGTACGCGCCAAACGGAAAAGTGGTGGCAGGGCGAAGCCCAGGGCGCAGGCGATGCCGGTGGCGAGTCCAATCAGCAGTGGGCTCCAGCTGGTGGCCGGGGGTTGTACCGGGAAGAACCCTTCCATCAGGTTGACCGCCTGGCTTTGGATAAAGGTGCCCAGTGCCAGTCCGATAGCAGTGGCAATCAGGGTGAGGGCGGCCAGCTGCCCCAGGTAGATACCGAGGATTTTGTTGCGCCCAGCGCCGAGGCTTTTCATTACGGCTACGTAGGCGCCGTGGCGCAATCCGTAGCGTCTGGCTGCCAGGCCAACGGCGACGCTGGCGAGCAGTACAGCCAGGCTGGCGGCGAGAAACAGGAAGGACTCGGCTCTATCCAAGGCTGAGGCAACGCGGGGCTGGCCTTCGCGCAGGTCCAGTATCCGCTGGTGTTCAGTCAATTGAGGTTTGAGCCAGTCAAAGTAATCCTTCAGGGCTTGGTCATCACCGGCAAACAGGTAGCGGTAGCGCACGCGGCTGCCGGGCTGGATCACACCTGCGGCGGGCAGGTCGGCGGTATTGGCTAGCAGGCGCGCGCCCATATCAAACAGGCTGGTGCCCCGGTCGGGCTCCCGCTCCAGTATGGCGGTCACTTTTAATTGGGTGTCGCCGAGGGCGATAGGATCGCCGAGCTGGAGTCCCATCAACGGCAGAAGGCGGGACTCCACCCAGGCTTCTCCCGGGGGAGGTCCCTGCGGTGCCACTTCTCCCGGGCCTCCTTGGGACTTGCTGATTTCCAGTTGCCCCACCAGCGGATAGCCTTTGTCGACGGCTTTGACCGAGACAAACTGGAACTGGTCGTTGGCGGAGATCATGGATGAAAACTGGACTATCTGGCCCTGTTCCAATCCCTTTTTGTCGGCTTCTTCCAGCCATGCACTATCCACAGGCTTACTGCTGCGCAGCACTCGCTCTGCGGCCAGGAAGGTGAGGGATTGCTGCTCCATGGCACGGGTAAGGCGGTCGGTGAAATGGGCGATCGCAGTGACACAGGTAACAGCCAAAACCAGGGCCGAGGCAATTAGCGCCAACTCGCCACCGCGCCAATCCCTCAACAGCAGTCTGAGTGGCAGCATCAGGCGGACACCTCCGACAGGTTGTCCCCGTCGATAAGCGGGGCGTAGGAATCTACGGCACCAGCCGACATATGCAGGTGGGAGGCACAGCGCTCTGCCAGTCGCTGTTCGTGAGTCACCAGCACCAGGGTGGTGTCAGACTCTTCGTTGAGTTTAAACAGCAGGTCGATAATTTTGGCGCCGTTACCGGCGTCGAGGCTGCCGGTAGGTTCGTCGGCAAAGAGGATGGCATCTTTGCTGCTAAAGCTGGCAAAAGCCCGGGCAATGGCCACCCGCTGTTGCTCACCGCCGGATAGCTGGCGGGGGTAGTGGCGCAGTCGCTGTTCCAGGCCCACCCGGGCGAGGAACTCTTCCGCTCGCTTGGCGGCGCCCCGTTCGCCGCGCAATTCGCTCGGTAGCATCACATTTTCCAGGGCGGTAAGGCCGGGCAGTAGTTGGAATGTCTGGAATACAAAGCCCACGCAGCGGGCTCTTACGGCTGCGCGCTGCTCTTCGTCCATGGCGGTGATCTCGTCTCCCGCCAGCCAGATCCGGCCTTCGCTGGGCCTGTCCAGCCCTGCCAGAAGGCCGAGTAGTGTGGTCTTACCGGAACCTGAGGCCCCTGTCACAGCGAGACTCTCGCCACGGGCGACTTGCAGGGAGATATTGTTTAATAGGATCAGTGGCCCTTCGCTGGTGGAGACCCTGTGATAGAGGTTTTCTGCCGTGAGAATGGCGGACATACTGTATTCCCTTTGCGGATACGCGAGATTTTTGGAGAGTATGACATGACAACAGCCTTTTTTCGGCAGTTACTGACTCGGTTCGGCTTGGTGCTGCTGCTGTCGATCCCAGGCGCAACATTTGCTGCCAGTGGCGCCGGTACACTGTTGGTTCTGGGGGACAGTATTAGTGCCGCCTATGGCATTGATGAGGAATTGGGTTGGGTCAACCTGTTGCAGGAGCGCCTGCAGAAAAAGGGCCGCCCGATAAAGGTGATCAATGCGAGCGTCAGTGGTGAGACTTCGGCGGGCGGGCTGACCCGGCTGCCGCGATTGATGAAAGAGCACAATCCCCAGTGGCTGATTGTTGAATTGGGCGGCAACGATGGCCTGCGTGGTTATCCGCCACAAAGCTTACAGCGCAATTTGCAGCAGATGGTTAAGCTGGCTAAGGATTCCGGCGCTGAGGTTCTGCTGCTGGGTATGCGCATCCCGCCCAACTATGGCCGTGCCTATACCGAGGCTTTTGCCGCTGTTTTCCCTAAAGTGGCTGAGACGGAAGAGGTTTCCCTGGTGCCCTTCCTGTTGGAGACCGTGGCCCTGGAGCAGGGCGCTATGCAATCCGATGGTATCCATCCCACCGCCAAGGCGCAGCCGGCCCTGCTGGAGCATATCTGGCCCTGTGTGAAATCCCTGTTGGGGGACAAGGCGGCTGGTGAGTCGTGTACTCCGTGATCGAAATGCGTACAATCGCGCCCCCAGGAACAGGAAAGCCTGGCTCTGGTCTCACTGGCTAAGGTTTTTGAACTGCTGTAGTGGGGCCGGTTACTGGTTGCGAAAGAGTTAGAGAGACACCATGCCCGAATTGGAAAACCGCCGCGAGCGACTCGAATTTAACAAGCTGCAAAAGCGTCTGCGCCGCCATGTGGGCCGCGCTATCGCCGACTTCAATATGATTGAAGAGGGTGACAAAATTATGGTCTGCCTGTCCGGCGGCAAGGATTCCTATGCCATGCTGGATATCCTGCTGAACTTGCAGAGAACGGCGCCGGTTAACTTTGAACTGGTGGCGGTCAATATGGACCAGAAGCAACCGGGTTTCCCCGAGCATATCCTGCCGGAGTATCTCCAGTCCCTGGGGGTTCCCCACCATATTGTGGAGAAGGATACCTACTCGGTCGTGAAGGAAGTGGTGCCTGAAGGCAAGACTACCTGTGGGCTCTGCTCGCGCCTGCGCCGGGGCACACTGTATGGCTTTGCTGAAGAAATCGGCGCCACCAAGGTGGCACTGGGCCATCACAAAGACGATATCGTAGAGACCCTGTTCCTGAATATGTTCTATGGCGGACGCCTCAAGGCGATGCCGCCCAAGCTGCGCGCCGATGATGGGCGCAATATCGTGATCCGCCCGATGGCCTACTGTCGCGAGGATGACATTGCCCAGTACGCCGAACACAAGCAGTTCCCGATTATTCCCTGCAACCTGTGCGGCAGCCAGGAAAACCTTCAGCGTCAGGCGATAAAGCAGATGTTGCGGGAGTGGGATAAGAAATTTCCAGGGCGCAGCGAAAATATCTTCGCCGCATTAACACGAGTATCCCCGTCGCAACTGGCCGACAGGGATCTGTATGACTTTGAAAGCTTGGAACTGGATCGCTCTACGCCGTCGGCTGCCGAGCGCCCTGACCATTTAATTCAGCGCCAGGTGAATTCGTGGGAGCCGGAAGATGCCCAGGAGGCTGTGCCCCAGTATATCGAGGCGCGGAATTTGTAGGGTCAGCACCGCTCACTAATTGGGCGTAACTGCACTCAAAGTCCTGCGTTGTGGCGCTGGGCCCGTGGTGGAAGTGCTGATGCCACAGTCGTGCCATTTTCGCCACATCATTGGTTTCCGGCTCGGGAATCTTGTGTACCTCCGCGGAGCGGTAGACCAGCCAGGCAATGGCCGTGGCGTAGCGCAGGTTGGTGGTCAGTTCGCTATGGGGGTGATCGAGGAAATCCCGCTGGCTGGCGAGCCCCCGAATTTTGGAGGCCAGTGCGGGGTGGTCAATCAGGTAGTTGTCCCAGATTTCCCGGTGGGTATGGGGCTGGATTTGATAGATCCCCAGCCCGTGGCGCCTTCCCTGCTTGAGGTGGAATCCCAGCTGTGATTCCTGTGCGGCAGTGCCCAGCAATAGGTTTTCCATACCCTGACTCCAGGCTCTCAAGTGCTTGAGGGTGGGACGGATAACCTGGAGGCGCAGTTCGTCCAGACAGATGCCCATAGTGTTGTCTTTTTTCTGTGGTTGTCCTGAATATTTAGTTTGCGGATTGAGTTGGCGCCAGCCGTTAAGTAGATTTACGCGCAATAAACATAACTATTTTTCAAGTGGCTCCGGTTCGGTAGCGCATTTCGCTCAAAAAGCGAGCAAGGTGTCGCAAAAATTATCCTTTCCCGGCACCGCTCCGTTTTGAGCAGAAGGAATTCCCATGCCCGCACAGTGGCTCATTGCCTTAACTTTTGTTGCCTATCTGGCTCTGATACTGGTGATTGGTGTTTACGCGTATATGCGTACTAAGAATGCCAGTGACTACTTCCTCGGCGGGCGCTCGCTGCCGCCAGCTGTTGCAGCATTGTCGGCCGGTGCTTCAGATATGAGCGGCTGGCTGCTGTTGGGCTTGCCCGGCGCCGCGTATGCAGCGGGCCTGTCCGCAGGCTGGATCGCCATAGGGCTTTTCTCCGGTATCGTATTGAGCTGGGTAACGATGGGCCGCCGCTTGCGGATTTATACCTATGAGTTGGATGACTCACTGACGGTGCCGGCCTACCTGGATCGCCGTTTCAAGATGGGGCACCCCTACCTGCGTACTTTGTGCGCGGTGTTTATCCTGCTGTTCTTTCTCTTCTATGTCGCATCGGGCTTGATTGCTGGCGGTAAGTTGTTCGAAACAGTTTTTGGTTGGGATTACCGCTGGGCAGTGATTGTCGGCGCCGTTGCCGTGATTTCTTACACGCTGTTTGGTGGCTTCCTGGCAGTGTCCTGGACCGATGTTTTTCAGGGGTTGCTGATGAGTGCGGCCCTTGTTGCTGTGCCGTTAGTCGTCATCACCGACCAGGGCGGTTTTTCCAACAGTTGGGCCCGGTTGCAGGCAGAAATGCCGCAGTTAACTCACTGGCTGAGGGACAGTAGTGGGCAGGCGCTCGGCCTGGTGGCCATTTTCAGTTCTCTGGCCTGGGGGCTCGGTTATTTTGGCCAGCCCCATATCCTGGCGCGTTTTATGGCGGTGCGCAGCCCGGACGATGTTCCGGCAGCGGCGGCCGTCGCAGCGGTATGGTCCTTGATCGGTTTTCTTGGTGCTATGGCCGTGGGCCTCTTTGCCCATTTGCAAATTCAGCAGGGCCTGGCCGACGGCGAAACCGTCTTTATGGAGCTGGTCCAGGTTCTGTTCCACCCAATTGTTGCCGGTGTGCTTCTGGCTGCGATCCTCTCCGCCATTATGAGTACGGCAGACTCCCAGCTGCTGGTGTCCTCCGCGGCATTGGCGGAAGACATTTATCACGTTTGGTTCGGACGCAAGACCAGCCCGGAGGCCATGGTCAAAGTAGGGCGCTGGGCGGTGGTGGCGCTGTCGCTGATCGCCGTATGGGTCGCTATGGATCAGGATTCTCAAGTACTGGATGTGGTGGGTTACGCCTGGGCGGGGCTGGGCGCGGCCTTCGGGCCGACGCTGCTGATAAGTCTCTACTGGTCCCGAATGACGGGTAGCGGTGCTATCGCAGGCGTGATTGTGGGCGGAGTCACCGTGGTCGTTTGGGAGCAGCTCTCCGGGGGCGTCTTTGATACCTATGAACTGCTGCCAGGCTTTATTTTCTCTGCAGCTGCTATCGTCATAGTTAGTGCGCTGACAAAATGCCCGGAAGCCGTGGCCTCGCAGCATAAAAAACTGCTGGGATGAGCCCGGGGGCAATAGGCTCCTAGATCGATGGGGCTGGTCGTTCGTCGGATGCGCGAAGGGCGCGCCTTACGTGGGTGCGACTGTTGTGAGGTGAAAAGGATTTCCATCCGCAGCGATTATTCCAATAGCGGTTGGAGATACTGAGTGATCAAAGTTCATCTCGGTGATATCACGCGATTAACCGTCGATGTTATCGTCAATGCCGCCAATGCACACCTACTGGGCGGCGGTGGTGTGGACAGAGCCATTCACCGTGCTGCGGGTCCGAGCCTTGAGGAGGTCTGCCGCGGTATTGGCAGTTGCCCTGTGGGCGAGGTCCGCGCAACCAGCGCCTTCTCAATACCGGTTAAACGTATTTACCATACGGTAGGCCCCGTCTGGCGAGGTGGTCGCCTGGGTGAGCCGGAATTGCTATCCAGCTGTTACCGCCAGTGCCTCGCCTTAGCGCGGCGTGAGAGTATGCACTCCATCGCTTTTCCAGCAATCAGCTGTGGCGTCTACGATTACCCGCCCGAATTGGCGGTAGAGATTGCCGTGGAACAGGTGCAGCAGCATCTGGAGAGAGAAGGTGAACCAAAAAGCATTGTATTTTGCTGCTCCGATGCGCATATGGCTGAACTCTATCACTCTCAATTGGGCGCTTATGTACGGCGTTAGCTGAGCACTTTGTGCCCCTGCCTGATACTTTCGGCCATTGATTGCGCGGCGGGTGTTGAGGATGATGAGCGCTCTGGCAATAAAAAATAAGAAAAGGAGATTGTCATGCGCAGTGCCGAGCAGTGGTTTGCTGAATACGGAGAGAGCCACCAAAACCCCGTCAATAAATCCATTCATTGGATTGCGGTGCCGGTGATATACGCCACCGTTGCCGGCCTCTTGTGGGCCATTCCGCAGCCACAGTTTATGGCTGAAATCCCCTGGTTAAATTGGGCCGTGATAATTACGGTGCCGGTGATGTTGTTCTATTTTGCCCTGTCTTTTCCCATTGGCCTTGGAATGACTGCCTTGACGGTGGTCTGCCTGTGGGCCTGGTCTGTGGTGGAGCGACTGGGGCTACCGGTGTGGCAGACTGCACTTGGGTTGTTCGTGGTGATGTGGATCTTCCAGTTTATCGGTCACCATATCGAAGGGAAGAAGCCCTCCTTCTTTAAGGATGTCCAATTCTTATTGATTGGTCCGGCGTGGGTAATAGGCTTTATTTATCGCAAGATGGGGATTCAGTACTGAGTGGGTTTGTTGGCTAGGTCCGCAAAGGGGCGGCAGGCTTGTCGCCCCGGCCTTGCCGGTCTGAGCTCAGCGGTTGTAGTGCACCGGTACCTCCAAGGTCTCCTTGACCTCTTCCATCACCACATAGCTGGTGCACTCCTGCACTTCCGGCAGGGTTAGTAAAGTTTCTCCGTAAAACTTTCTGTAGGCACTCATATCGGCTACCCGGGCTTTGATTAGATAATCGAAGTTACCGGAGACCAAATAGCATTCCTGTACCTCCGGCAGCGCCGCCACGGCATTGCGAAACTCTTCGAAGGCATCTTGGGCGGAGCGGTTCAGGCGGATCTGAACAAATACCACCAGCGCCGCATCGAGGAATTCCGGGTTGATGAGGGCGGTGTAGCCTTGGATAACGCCATCATTCTCCAGCCGCTTCACCCGCTCCACACAGGGCGTGGCCGTTAACCCTACTTGCCGGGCCAGCTCCGCATAGCTGGTGCGGCCATTTTTCTGCAGAACACGCAAGATATTGCGGTCTACCGTATTGAGTTCTTCGGCGCGTTTGCGCATGGCTCTGTTTCCTCCGTAGGCGATCAGCTCAAAAAATACACTTATCACTACAGTTAATAGTCGATTCCACTAGTTTGATAAAAAATCTTATAGAAATCCACTCTATAGCTGGCTCTATACTGGGGAAAACATAGAAATTAGGCGTAGCTTTAGCCGTATGGCAAAGACCGAGCCAGACACAGAGATTAAGGAGCAGAAAATGTTGATTGGCGTCCCGAAAGAGATCAAAAACCACGAGTATCGTATTGGCCTGACGCCGTCGAGTGTTCGCGAACTGGTTGGCTATGGTCATCAGGTGATCGTTCAAAAGGATGGCGGTACTGCTATCGGCTTTACCGATGACATGTACGAGCAGGCCGGGGCCAAGATTATCGATACGCCGGAAGAGATATTTGCCAGCGCTGACATGATCGTCAAGGTAAAAGAGCCGCAGCCCCACGAATGTGAAATGCTGCGTCCTGGCCAAGTGCTTTACACCTACCTGCATTTGGCTCCAGACCCCAAACAAACCGAATTGTTGGTTAAATCTGGGGCTACCTGTATTGCTTACGAAACAGTGACTGACCGTTTTGGCGGTCTGCCGCTGCTGGCGCCGATGTCTGAAGTTGCCGGCCGCATGTCTGTGCAGTGCGGTGCGCACCATCTGGAAAAAGCCCAGGGTGGACTCGGCGTGCTGTTAGGCGGCGTACCCGGAGTGGCGCCTGCCAAAGTGTTGATTATTGGCGGTGGTGTAGTTGGTACCAATGCGGCCAAGATGGCGTTGGGCATGGGAGCTGATGTGACCATCCTGGACCGCTCTCTGCCGCGTCTGCGTCAGCTGGATGATATCTTCGGCGGTGCTGTGCGCACTGAGTACTCCACTAACGATGCCATCGAAAAACACGCGCTGGAAGCCGATCTGGTTGTCGGTGCGGTACTGATTCCTGGTGCTGCAGCTCCGAAGCTGTTGT
This sequence comes from Microbulbifer echini, assembly GCF_041447225.1. Lineage (NCBI taxonomy): Bacteria > Pseudomonadati > Pseudomonadota > Gammaproteobacteria > Cellvibrionales > Microbulbiferaceae > Microbulbifer > Microbulbifer echini. The sequence goes on from NZ_JBGMEL010000003.1 coordinate 91,323, forward strand.
CGCGCGATATTATCAGCCGCATGAAGAAAGGTGCTGTGGTCGTAGATGTGGCGATTGACCAGGGAGGTTGTTTTGAAACCTCCAAGGCCACTACGCACCAGGAGCCCACTTACGTTGTTGATGGTGTCGTGCACTACTGTGTGGCGAACATGCCAGGCGGTGTTGCGCGCACTTCAACTATGGCACTGAACAATGCGACCTTGCCTTATGCTGTCGCTCTGGCAAACAAAGGCGCCAAGAAGGCGTTGCTGGATGATGCCAATTTGCTGGAAGGTCTGAACGTCCACGCGGGTATGGTGACTTATAAAGCTGTTGCCGATGTGTTGGGTTATGAGTTCATCGACCCCAAACTGGCTCTGCAAAAGATGGCAGAGGCTGAAGGCGCTATAGCGTAAGGATTTGCGGTTGCACGGCAGCCGCAGTTTGCATAAGACAGCGATAATGCGCTTGTTTTAATGGGAATTTTCCCCGGAACGCTCTGTGGCGTTCCTCTCTGTGAGACCTGATGGCTTTTGCCATCATTGTGGCCGCGTTTCTACGCGGCTTTTTTATTGTTGTATTTCCCTCTTTTTTCATTTTACGCACAGCTGAGATTAGCAAGAGGACTAAGAATTATTTTCTAGGTTTCCCTTCCCGTTATTACGAGCTTATCTGATGAAAAAAGAAGACCCCGATGGATCTCCTTGTAAAAGAAAACGTGGCGCCCTGCTAGGAGCGTCTCTACTTTCCTGAATGTGGTTAGTCCTTAAAGATCAAAGTAACCAGACCTCTACCCGGCGATTTCTTATTTTAGCGCTGGAGCTATTTGAGGCAATCGGCAGGTAGGCCCCAAAACCTTGAACGGGTGCGGTGTTAATTTTGTAATCGCGCAGGGCAGAACGCACGGTAGCCGCCCGAAGTTTGGAGAGAACTACCGAGCGCTCTGGGCTAACTTTTTCATCGCCAAATCCGATCAGTAATAATTTCCGCCCTTGCTGCAGGGGCTTTTTCATATAGCTTGCCAGCCGTTGGATATCCTGTTGGGCTTTATTGTCCAGAGAGGCGCTGCCCGCGGAAAAGCGAAAGTTGATGCTCAGGCGCTCGGCATTTCGAGTGAGCTCTAGATATTCACTCGGGCCCTCGCGCGTTCCTTCGGGTTTCGCACTGGTTGGTGTTTGTGCGACAAACCCAGTTGATTTCACCTGTTGTTGTCCTGCTTCGCTTTGTACAAAGCGCAAAAATTCTACTGCTATTGGTTGGTTGGAATACGCCGGGGTATATAAAAATAAGCGGCGGGACAGGGGATAATCTTCCGTTGCGATGGTTAAGTGTTCTGGTGCCTGCGGCAGTGTATTTTCATCGGAAACCGCGATCGCTTTTGCTTGACGAATAGAGGCTAGTCCGACAAAGCCAATACTGTTGGAATCCATGGCAACGATATCGGAGAGTTGATCGTTTGATTCAAAGCGCTTGGCGCTGCTGGTCAGTGAGTAGTGATTGCCAAGTACCAAGCTTTTAAAAGTATCCCAGGTGCCGGATTGGTTGTCACGGGCATAGACGTTTATACGACCATTGCCTTCTCCGAGCTCTGACCAATCGGTTATTTTTCCGGAAAAAACAGCACCGATCTGTTGCAGGGTCAGCTGACTTAAGGGGTTGCTTGGATGCACGATAATTGCCAATCCATCGATGGCGATAACATGCTCGGCATTTCTGCTACGCATATCACCCAGCTTTCCGAGGGCTGTAAATTCCTTGTTTCTAATGGGGCGGGAGGCCATGGCGATCTCTGCCTGTGCCTTTTCGAGCCCCTTAAACCCTGTACTGGAACCGTGTGCGGCAATATCGACAAATACAGCGCGCTTACCAATATTTCCATGTACGCGGATTTCATTGAGCGTGCTGAGTGGCTTAATACGGATGTTGGTGACACCTTTTGCGCTTAGGTAGTCACGAACCAGATTGGGGGCTAGCTGGGCTCCGATAGTATTGGAGCCGTGCAGGCTAAATAATTTACCGTTCGTGCTTGCGGGAAAAGCGGGGAGGCTTGCTAAGGCTACGGGGATCTGTACGCAAGCAAAAAGCAGAATTAGCGGACGGCACAATCGTTGAAAAAACAGGTACATAAAAGCTCGACCCTAGGAAAGTAAAACGAGGCCGCAAAATATGTCTTATTTATGACAGAATGATGAAATCTTGGTGAATAAAGTGTGCAAAAGTCTCATTATTGTGTGCGGCAAGACTTGGCTGTGGTAAAGAAAGCATGATTGCCCGACTTTTATGAAGGGGTGAGGTGATAGGTATTAATAGTTTGTAATACATGGCTCACCTCACTCGTCTAGTGGGCGGGGAAAAGCCGGCTTACCAACACAGGTAATGCTGTTTCGACCCTCAGAATACGAGGTCCCAAGTGTACAGAATTGAAACCGATCTCTTTGAGTTTTTCCACTTCGTAGGGAATAAAGCCGCCCTCGGGGCCGATGACCAGAGTGCAGCTCTCGCCGAGATCGACTGGACAGGCCTCGCCTCCAACTGGATGGGCAACCAATTTGAGTGAATTCTTGGCGAGCTCAGGCAGCTCATCTTCAACAAATGGTTTGAAGCGTTTACGCAAGATAATTTGCGGCATTTTTGTGTCAACGGCCTGTTCGAGCCCCAGTAAACACTGCTCGAGGAGTTTTCCCTCGTCCAGCCACGGCGTTTGCCAATAGGATTTTTCCACACGGTAGCTATTGATCAGTACCAGCCTTTTTACTCCGAGAGCGGTGACATGCTGGATGATGCGCTTGAGCATTTTAGGGCGTGGCAAGGCTAGGATTAAGGTAACCGGCGGGGGCGGGGGTGGGCTTTGGGTGAACTCTACTCGGAGTTCTACATACTGATCGCTAAGATCGGTAATTTCCCCAAGACCGATATCTCCGTCTATTAAGCCTACACGCAAGTGCTGACCGGGCTCGGCCCGGTGCACTTTACTAATATGTTCCAGTCTGCGCCCTGTGAGACGGACGATGCCGGGACGGATAAAGTCCGTTTCATGTAACACAATTAGGTTCACAGTCGGGGCTCTTGTAAAGAAGGAAAATTGTTATTGCGAGGGCAACGAGGCCGAGTTTACAGCTGGGCTGTGGCAATGGCGCCCTTTCCCACACCTTCATAGGCATGCACCCTAATCTCTTTACCCGGATGTCTCTCTGCGAGGGAGTGGGCGATATATTGGGCCAATTGTTCAACGGTGGTATCGCAATCGACAATTTCACAAGCGTTTGCGGGTAACTCCAGGGTGAACGCCCCCTGTTGAGCGCGATAGGCAAAGCGCAAGCGGTGTTCGCTTCCACCGGCGTCTTTGCACAGATCTTCACGGGTGCCCAGATAGATATCTTTCCAGCGTTGCGCCCAGTCTTGCTCTAAGTGTTTATTGCGCTCGCCGGCAACGAAAATTTGGATACGTGAGCGGTGGCCGTGGGCAATACGCTGGCAGTTGCCTTGGTGTTTCTTGAGGCCGTGGCTGTAGTGGTAAAAGGCATCCTCGATGTTCTCGTCTACAAAAGTCAGGCTTAACTGTTCAACACTGGTGGGAAATGAGTTGGCCAGTTGTTGCACGCTCCAGACCGCGACATTTTCGGCGGTAATCGCGTCACTCTCAACCAATGCGAAGGCCTGATCCGGGCCGGATACGGAAATTTGTTCTCCGCTGGAAAGCGTCCAGCTGAGAGAAATTTTTCCATCTTGGTGGGTTAATGTCAGCCCTGGTGCGAGGGTAGGCACCAATAGGCGGTGATCGAGCTGATCATCCAGCCAGTGGCGCAATGTTTTTTTAACGATGCCAAAGTCGCACACCATGCCCTGGCTATCGAGCGCGCCATCGAGTACGGCATTCGCCAGCCAGGTTTCGCCTACCAAGCCGCGTTGGTGGTCCAGGTAGCTGAAATCAACATTGGTCAAATTATCGACAAACAGGTGCATGGGTAACTCTTTAGATGGGGGTAAAGTAGTAGTCGTCTATTATAACCTGTTAATAGGGCTGGAACTCGCGCCTTTAACCCTCTATAATCGCGCCCTCTTCGGATGCACCGAAGATCGTTGTGGCGGCCCTTCCGGTCCCCTCGCAATGAGCAGCTGTGAACTCCGCCAGGCCCGGAAGGGAGCAACGGTAGCAGTGGTATCATGTGCCGAGGGTGTGCTGGTTGGGCTGCCTCCATTTACGCCTTTCCTCGACTACTTTTCCCTCTTTTTTACACTGTGTATTGCGCAGCGTCGGCTCGGCTTTAGTTGCCCCCGCTGAGTTGTATCTCCCGAGCACACCGTACTTTTCCCCATAAAAGTCCCAATACAGGGGATTTTGTGTCGATCTACGCTTAACTTCTTTGTCTGCCGTCGCTGGTAGCCGCTGGCTTATGCTATAAACGGCGACAGTTGAAGATCTAATAATGAAATCTGAGGGGAAGATGAAGAAAGTTGCTCTTGCCATTGCGGCTACGGTAGCCCTGTCTGCCTGTGACAGCGATCAGCAGTCGTCAAAATCTATCGGTGTGGCGCAGGCCAGCGCAGAAAGTGCTGCGGCCAAGCAGGGTCCGCTGACTGCTGAGGATGCTCAGGCATTTCTCGATAATGCTCAGATCCGCCTGGAAAAGATGGCTCAGGAAATGAGCCACGCAGCCTGGTTGGCATCCACCTATATCAATCTTGACTCACAGTATGTAGAGGCGCTGGCCTCTGAGCGCTATACGACTATGGCTGTGGAGCTCGCTTCGGAAGCCGCCAAGTTTAATGGCCTGGAATTGGACCCGGATACCCGCCGCAAGCTGACCCTGTTAAAACAGGGCTTGGTATTCCCCGCGCCGAAAGATCCCGCACTGACCACAGAGTTGGCACAGATCGGTTCGAAGATGCAGGGTATGTATGGGGCCGGCAAATACTGCCGTGAGGAAGAGGGTGCAGAGAAGTGCTACACCCTGACCGAAATGGGTCGGATGATGGCGACCAATCGCAACCCGGAACTGCTGAAGGATTTATGGGTGGGCTGGCGCAAAATCTCCCCCCCTATGAAGCCACTGTATGAGCGTCAGGTCGAGATCGGTAATGCGGGTACAGAAGAGCTGGGTTACGACAATCTAAGCGTTTTTTGGCGCTCTAAGTACGATATGGAGCCGGATGCCTTTGCTGCCGATATGGATGCTCAGTGGGGCAAGGTAAAGCCTCTGTATGAGGCTCTGCACTGCCATGTACGGGCTAAATTGAATGAGCACTACGGCGATGAAGTGGCACCCGCCCAGGGCAAAATCCCTGCGCACCTGCTCGGCAACATGTGGGCACAGGAATGGGGAAATGTGTATGACCTGGTTAAAGATAAGGATATGCAGGCGCCCTATGACCTGACTCAGCTGGTGGTTGATTCCGGCATGAGTGAGCAGGATATGGTCAAAGTGGGGGAAAAATTCTTTACCTCCCTGGGTTTTGAGTCACTGCCAAAAACCTTCTGGGAACGCTCCCAGTTTACCCAGCCTCGCGATCGCGATGTGGTCTGTCACGCCAGCGCATGGAATATGGATGGTCAGGATGACATTCGCATCAAGATGTGTATTAACAAAACGGGCGAAGACCTAGTCACCATTCACCATGAGTTGGGGCACAATTTTTACCAGCGCATCTACAAGGATCAGCCCTTCCTTTATAAGGAGGGTGCCAATGATGGCTTCCATGAAGCGGTAGGCGATACTATTGCGCTGTCTATTACGCCGAAATACCTCAAGGAAATCGGTTTGATGGATGAGGTACCCGATGAAAGTAAGGATATTGGCTATCTGATGCAGCAGGCGCTGGATAAGATCGCCTTCCTTCCTTTTGGTTTGTTGGTGGATAAGTGGCGCTGGCAGGTATTTAACGGTGAGGTACAGCCTGCCGATTACAACAAAGCCTGGTGGAAGTTGCGCGAGGAGTACCAGGGCATCGCGGCTCCAGTAGAGCGTACCGAGGCGGACTTTGATCCGGGCGCCAAGTACCATATTCCTGGCAATACTCCCTATGCCCGTTACTTCCTGGCGCGTATTCAGCAGTTCCAGTTCCACCGAGCGCTTTGCGAGGCCGCCGGTGAGACTGGACCCCTGCATCGCTGCTCTATCTACCAAAATGCTGAGGCGGGCAAGAAGCTGCGCACCATGTTAGCGATGGGGGCCAGCAAGCCCTGGCCGGATGCGATGAAAGCCTTGACGGGGCAGCGTGATCTGGATGCTTCGGCGATTATCGATTACTTCCAGCCTCTGATGGCCTATCTGGAAGAGCAAAACCAGGGGCGCCAGTGTGGCTGGTAGCCGGGTAAATTTTGGGCTCTGATTTAAGCTTGATTTAAAAAGGGGGGATTCATTTAATTCCCCTTTTTTATTGCCCATCAAAAGTCCTCAAGGTTGCTTTGACGGGGGTTGGTTCTTTTCTACTTCGAGGAAATGAACAGCCGCTTTTAGGAAGGCCTCCATGGGCGGATGCAGAGATCCAATGCCAGCTTGATAGCGGTTCATATGCTTTTGCGCTAGGCCGGAATTAATGGTTGGGGTTGTGTCTGCTTTAATAATTTTTAACAGATCATATCCTAGGGGTGATCCTCGATCATCGATTCCTGGAATGAGAAATAAATCGCTCTCCGAGTGAGTGATATTATAAGTCTTCAAGATATTGTTAATGGAGTCTTGGTAGGACCCTGAGATAGATTTGATGGTGCCACCAAGTCCCATTGTCTCGGTGATCGCACTGTCCCCCATATCCCGATTAACATCCGCCGGAGTAATTCCCGGCATTAAAATACCGCGGGCCACGCCAGCCAGGCCGGTGAACCAAGTATCACCCAGCCCCGATACCTTAATGCCGAATTCTGTGCCGTTGCGGGCCATTGCAGTAATAATACTGCTGTGGGGAATTCCGCTACCTGCATCGGCTACGGCTTTGCAGGTAGCCATAATAGGGTTTAATGGAAAGGATTCATCCTGATAGATTTGAGTCGCGATCTGTACGGTTTCTTTCTTTTGTTTGCTGTTCCTAATGATTCCCGGGAGTAAAATTCTGGAAAATATAAGGGTGGCCGCATTATTCATGACATGGCAGTCGTCCCCCATAAGTAAGCTTCTACCAATAATTGGCAGAAAATCAATTCCATTTTCATCGCGAATTGCTTGGTCAAGTGCTGGGGCGATAACATCCTCAATCCAGTGGAGGTAGTCGATCGCTTCTTGGTCATAGACGCCAAAGCGAATGGAGCTACCCCTGTAGTCGCCGCGATCATCGCTGAGGTTGGAGTAAGATCGGTGGCCTGAAAACTGGTCTTCAACAATGTAAACCGACATTGAAGAGGTGATAATGCCTGCCATTGGTCCTACCGCATTGTGGTCATGGCAGGGCGCTAAGACCACTTCCCCTTTTGCCATGACTTCTTCGGCTTCGCTCTTATTTTTTGCCAGGCCTTCATAAATCAGGCCGGCAATAATGGCGCCTTTTAAAGGACCCGATGCCCGCTGCCAAGTGATTGGTGGACCGGCGTGGAGAATCAGGTTTTTATGCATGCCGGGTATATGATCTTGTGCCTTGCCAATTCCGATCAATATCGGAACAGCTTGCTTCATACGCTTGATGGTTTCGTTGTTTGCTTGTTGGTTTAGTGCCTTAAAGTCAGGTGTTGACAGTCCTTCCAAAATGTCTTCTGTGCTGGGCCCAAATTCAACATCTGTTTTCATAAGTGTTCCCGTGAATTCAACAGGTCTGTGTACTGCTCGGTAATGATATGCATATTGCGTAGCATCAGATCAGTAGTGCCGGTGGTTACTTGTATCTGGCGTTTTTCGGATATATTCATCTTTCCTTCAAGGCCTCGGCGGGCGTATTTCAGATGATCTTTTGCCTTGCGTAGGTTGCGGGTGATTTCGACAGTGTTGAGTGGGCTGTCCAGTAGTTGGTTTAGGCGGCTGGAGTACTCGGAGAGATCTAGCTGCAGTTGGTTTTCAGCATCTTCGGGAGAAATCTTCCAGAGTTTAGCAGCGTAGTTCTTGGCGATGCGTTGAGAGAGCATACGCTGCCGGCCCGCGATATTGATTAACTCGGCAGAGCTATGTTTGGCAAGTTGCTGCAACTGAATGACGTAAGTGTGTGCCTCTAAGAGGAGTGTGTTACTGCGCTCAAATAGCTTGGTGGCATTTTCTTTGCTGGCAGGTTGCAGGCTTATCTCCCTAAATGGCCGCCATTCAGCTTGTGCTTTTTTTAGTTGGTGGCGGATTTTTTTTGCTTGGTGAAATGCACTCAGTTTTTTATTGTTTGACTCGAACTCTTGTACTGACCGCGTCAACACTCTCTTGTGTCGCGGTGCTTCGGGCTGCATGCCATTGAGAATATAGGCCTGTGTGATTCGTTGGGACAGCATACGTTGGCGCCCCGCGATATTGATCGCTTCTCCCATGGTTAATGCTATTGCATCCAGGCTTACTATAAGTAGGAGGAGTACTACTGATAATTTCATGGCGGTGCTCATGTGGCTGGGCTTGTTGTTAATTGGAACTGTTGTTTTGGGGTGTTGGCCGATTTTATCGTATGGCTTAATTGATATTACCAATTACCAACAAAGATCGGAGCTTGATTATTTGGGTTACCCCTCTGTTTTTTGGGGGTAGGTTTCTCAGGGCGAAGCTTGTCTGGTTTATCTTAATCGTGTTGGTGTGGTGTGGTGTGGTGTAGCGAGGGGTAATTAATGATCCAGTCTCTCCTCTATTGTTTCTTAAGGTCGGCTCGGTTTTTAATTTTAAATTGCAGCCCAGTTAAATAATGAGAATATTGATAATAAATCGATTTTATAAGCGCTAGTTTTATTGGTCCTTACTAAGCGGGCCTAAGGGTGGGGTTCGCTTGATATATTGTTTGTTTTTTATGGTTAACACTCTGGAGATGGTGTGCGGAAGGAGATGGTGTGACTAGGTTGGCATATTGGGGGGGGTAGGGAGGGCAAATAAAAAAGGCTCTACTATAGTAGAGCCTTTCGTTCCCAGGAAATGCGAATGCTATTAGAAGCTGTAGTTTACGCCAGCACTGAATAGCCAAGCAGTGGTCTTGGTGGTGCCGCCATCATAGAAGGCAACAAGTGTACCAAGGTTAGAGACTTCCTGGATAAGCTCATCATCACCCCAGATATAGGCGAGTCCGGCATCAACACTCAGTCGGTCATCGTGCTTATAGGTGCCGCCCAGGGTTAGCCACTGGCGATCGGTGTCGGGAATGGAGAGAGTGCGCCAGGTGACAGGCAGATCCAGGCCGGTCTCTTCTTTAATTGTCTCTTCCTCGTGGAGGTTAAAGCCGTCACGGGCCGCACCTTCGTCATAGGCATAGCCGAATCGTACGGTAACTCTATCGTTATAGAAGTATTCGCCGGCTAAGCTATAGCGTGAACCGTCCTGAAAGTTCTCCTCTTTAATTGGAAGGGGGTTGAACCCTTCCCCACCAGAAGGAATAAAGGCTTCGAGACGCTCAAAGCGGCTCCAGTGAGTCCACATATAGCCGAAGGCGATGGCCCAGTTATTTTCGAAGCGGTGGTAGAGGCCCAGCTCAAGGGTATCGGGCAAATTCAGAGTCAGGTTGCCGCTGGCATCGTCAAATGGAGCTCCAGTAGGGATGACATCCGAATTTATGTCACCCTTCAGCTTGGGGTCGTAGATGGCATGATAGGAAATGCCTGCGCGGGTATTGTCATCAATCTCCCATATGGCACCAACGCTCCAACTCACATCCCAGCCATCCCCTTTTACGTCAAGTATGGTGGCATCTGCCAAGGCTGGATTTAAGGTGAAGTCATTTGGAAAGCTTGTTTTTAGTGTGGCGTCTGCATACAAGAAGTTAATAGACGCGCCAATGCTAAAGGCGTCATTGATGCTGTAGGCGACGGACGGCTGGATATTTAGAGTTAACAAGTCCGTTTGGTTGGCAATAACGCTGCCGGGGAAACTGTCGGGGAAATCGGTTTCCAGGCCAAAGTCGGTGTACATGGCCAGGCCCAAGGACCAATCATCATTGATCGGGGCGGCCAAATAACCGTTAGGGATAAAGGCGCTAGTGGCGTAATCGTCCGCATTGGCAGGTACTGTGCCCGCGGGAAAGTAAGTGCCAGTAGCTGGGTTTAGGGCGAAATAGGTAACTTCACCAGATACATCAATGCCTGGGTCAACGTAAGTAATACCACCGGTCAAAGTGTAGGTATCGAACAGTGCAGAGCCCGCCGGATTGCGGGCGAGGATGGAGGCGTTGTCACCGATGGTATTTTCGGCAGCGAAGGCGCGGCCGAGGCCGGATGCGCTGGTTTCCTGTAGGTAAAAACCCGCGGCCATGGCGCCTTGGGAAACGGAGCCGATTGCTGCGGCTAAAACTGCGTGTCGCAGGTATTTTTTATTCATGAGAGCCCATCTCTAAGTCTGCTGATTACTGAAAACCATAAGTAGCATTGAAAATGCTGAGATATGGAACGAAGGCCATTAGATTTATATAGATGCCTTCGATTTCCGTAGCACATCCCTTACTTTAAACAGGGTAGGCAATAAGGAATTGCCCGTGCAAGGGAAAGGAATCACTTTATAAAGAGAAAAAAGGCAAAAATCCATCAAATGTGGATATTTTTTTTTGCCTTCCTTGAATAGGGTAGGTTATTGGCCTGCACCGACACTTTTCCCGCTGATAGACAGCTTTTTCAAAGTGATTTGATATCTTTTGCCATTTTCCTCACGTTGAACCAGCTTGACTAAGGCGTAGTTCCACTGGGGAGCAATCCAGACGGTTGTCTCTCTTTCGGAGTTCGCATCTCTTACCCTGCGCACCTTTATTGTCTCTACCTTTCCCATTGGCGTTTGCAGGATTTCGCTTCCTTCCCGGGCAAAGGTGTACTTGCGTATCTTCTTGCCATCAGCAATTTCGTATTGGAGATTTTCTTTGCCTGCGGCGACATCGAGCGCCAGTTGCATTTGGTAACTGAGTTTATCCAGGATATGGGGTGGTACATCCTGCATGTCGCGCTCGGGCTTGGATATATTGAGCACCATACCCTTGTCGGGCTCGAAGTTGAGGACGGTGCCGCGATCGCGGCCGAGCCCTTTCCTGCGATACTCATAGTGGTAGGGGGTAATGTTGCCATCCCGATCGGTAAAGCGAGAGTATTCTTTAATGCTGGCAAAGAGGGCGTGGGTGCTGAAATCCAGACGCCAATTACCTTCCTGCCCAGTGAGCTGTCGGGTGGCTGTCACACTAATGCCGTTAAAGCGTGCAGTATAGGTTGCCTTGAAGGGTTCCAGTTGGCTGGCCAGGGATTGGCCGGAAAGAAGGAGGATAAAAAGGGAGGAAATAAAAATGCGCACAACAGAGCCTCGCAAAATCTGAACCTTATTGAATACTAGCTGGCGAGACTCGCAAAGTACATTGCAGGTGCTTTGTCCCGCCAGCTGGTTTCGGGGCTAGTTGCTTACTTGGGCGCCACAGGAGGGGAGTAGTTCACCGTCCAGTTGGGTGCGATCCTCCAGCATCTTTAGGCGCTTTTGTGCGAACCAGGTAACAGCCATGGGATAAATTACATGCTCTTGTACCTGAACCCGCTTTGCCAGGGACTCGGGTGTATCGCCTTCCTTTATAGGGACTATGGCCTGAACGATGGCTGGCCCACCATCCAGTTCTTCGGTGACAAAATGAACCGTTACGCCGTGCTTATTATCGCCAGCCTCTAGGGCTCGCTGGTGAGTATGTAGGCCCTGATATTTTGGCAGGAGAGAGGGGTGAATGTTGAGTAAGCGCCCGCGGTAGTGCCGTACAAATTCGGGAGTGAGGATGCGCATAAATCCAGCCAGGACAACCAAGTCCGGCTGCTGCTGATCGATTTCAGCGATTAACGCCTGATCAAAACTTTCCCTGCTGGAGAAGTTGCGGTGATTCACTACGGAAGTGGGCACGCCGGCTTCGGCAGCACGGATGAGGCCGAAAGCCTCGGGCTTGTTGCTTATTACTGTGCAGACTGAGAAGGATGCCCCAGCTTCCGCCGAAGCATCCAGGAGTGCCTGCAAGTTGCTGCCACTACCGGAAATCAGTACGACAACTTTGCATACACCTTGTGACATTACAGGCCCGCCAGTTCTACAGCTTCTGCGCCTTCGGCGGCGTCTTCGATACTGCCCACTACGAAGGCGTCTTCACCCAGCTGCTTGAGAGTTTCCAGAGCCTGCTCGGCCTGTGTTGCCGGTACACAAATAACCATACCGACCCCGCAGTTAAAGGTGCGGTACATTTCTCGCGCGTCGATGTTGCCCGCCTGTTGAAGCCAGTGGAATACCGGTGGCATTTTCCAGCTGCTGACGTCTACTCGCGCGCGGCAGCCCTCGGGTAATACCCGCGGTAAGTTCTCCAGTAGGCCGCCGCCAGTAATGTGGCTGAGGGCGTTCACCTGTGAACTCTTCATCAGTTTCAGCAGATTTTTTACATAGATGCGGGTAGGCGACATCAATGCTTTAGCCAGGGTTTCACCGCCCAGGTCTTGCTGCAGATCGGCACCACTAACTTCGAGTACTTTCCGAATTAGGGAGTAGCCGTTGGAGTGTGGGCCGCTGGAAGCGAGTCCGATCAAAACGTCGCCGCTTTTTACCTTTTGACCGTCGATGATTTCTGACTTTTCCACCACGCCAGTGCAGAAGCCGGCCAGATCGTAGTCGTCGCCCTCATACATCCCAGGCATTTCGGCAGTTTCGCCACCAACCAGGGCGCAGCCTGCGAGTTCGCAGCCTTTGCCAATGCCGGAGACAACTTCAGCGGCGATATCTACGTTGAGTTTGCCGGTGGCATAGTAGTCGAGGAAAAACAGGGGTTCCGCGCCCGCTACGACTAGGTCATTGACACACATGGCGACCAGATCGATACCGATGGTGTCGTGAATGCCCAGGTCCATGGCGAGGCGCAATTTGGTGCCCACGCCGTCGGTGCCAGAAACCAATACTGGCTCCTTGTAGCCGCTGGGGAGTTGGCAAAGGGCGCCAAATCCGCCCAGGCCGCCCATAACTTCCGGGCGAGAAGTTCGCTTGGCTACGTGCTTGATGCGCTCTACCAGGGCGTTACCCGCGTCGATATCGACACCGGCGTCCTTATAGGAGAGTGATGTTTCAGTGGATTGCGGCTTGGAATCGCTCATGATTCTTCCTGCGGTGGGTCTTCGAAGGGCGCGTATTCTAGCCGGGTCTTGGTCCGGTAGCCACGCCCAGGGAGCATCTGAGTGTAGGAATCTGCTATTTATCTTCAAGTTAATGGCTAGAAACCCTCGAATAGTGAGAACTCGGGGCTGAGAGAAGTCGCTGACGCTGATACAATAGCTGCAATTTTTAGCCTGTCCGTGGATTTTAGCGTCTTGCGCAACAACAATGATTTCGTGCAAGCTCACGGGCTGGAATGAGGTTTGGAGAGAAATCCTATGCACAAGCTGCTCCGGCAGGGATTGGTGTTGCAGTTTTTGGTCCTGTTGTTCGGCGCCCTGATTCTGCCAGTCCAGGCTCGAGTTATCTCGGATCTGTACGAAGTGGTCGAGGCCGTACCGAGTCGCGGGGCAACTGACCGTGCGAGTGCCGGCAGTCGGGGGCTCGAGCGAGTGTTTGTGCGTGTTACCGGGGACGCCGCAATTGGCAGCAACCCGAACCTACAACCCATCTTGCAGAAAGCTCGGCATTTCCTACAGGGCTATCGCTATACTAGCGAAGATAACCAGCTCTACCTCCATCTCTCTTTTGATCCCCAAGCCATTTCCAGGCAAATACACCAGCTGGGTTTGCCCATGTGGCCCAACAATCGCCCCGGCACTTTGGTGTGGTTGGCGGTGGATACCCTCAAAGGGGGGCGCAATATTCTCCGGGAGGACGATTCCCCCGAACTGTTCTCGGTGCTTGACGCTATGGCAATAGAGCGCGGGGTACCTTTGGATTTCCCAGTGATGGATCTCAATGACCAGCGCAATATGCCACTCGGCGCTCTTTGGGCTCAGGATGAGCAAGCCGCGGAGCGTGCCGGTCTGCGCTATCGCCCCGATGCCACCTTAATGGGGCGTCTGCTTCAAGCCTCGGGGCGTCGCTGGCAGGCGGACTGGCTATTGATACACGGCGGTCGCAGCTACGCTTTTGACAGTGCTGGTGGTTCATTGGAGGAGGTTGCGCTGCGCGGTGTCAATCAGATGGCTAACCTGCTCGCACAGCGCTATGCGGTGCGCCCAGGTGTTGAGGATACTCAACAGGGTGCGATTGTTGTGGAGTTATCGGGCGTGGATAGTTTTGCCGACTACGCGGAGGCTTCAGCCTATCTGCAGGGGCTGGCGCAGGTGAGCAGTGCCAATCTCCTCTCTGTGGAGGGGGATCGGATGCGTCTTGCGCTAGCAACCACAGCTGGGCTCCGCAGCTTGCGCGATGCCCTGGCGTTAAACCATAAATTGCGGGCGCATGGGGACGCGGATGCCATTGAGTTGAATGGACACCGTGCACCTCTGGGCGGCGCTGATAATCCGTTGCGCTATCGCTGGGACTGAAATGAGTATTCCGCAACAGCTGCCCCTGGGAGTATCCCTGAGGGATGATGCCACTTTCGATAACTTTTATCTGTCTGACTCGGACCCCAACCGTCAGGTTGTGGCTCTGCTGCAGGCTTTCGCCAGTGGGCAGAATCCTGAAGCGGTGATGTATGTCTGGGGCGATGCGGGCAGTGGAGTGAGCCATCTCCTGCAGTCCGCTTGCCAAGCGGCTGAGGCCAGTGGCCGCAGTTTCCAGTACATTCCCGTGGCCGAATTGATGACCATGGATCCGGTTGTACTCCTTGATGGCCTCGAGCAACTGGACCTGGTGTGTATCGACGACCTTCACTTGCTGGAGGGGCAGCCGGAATGGCAGACAGCCATGTTCCACTTGTATAACCGGGTCAGAGACAGTGGCAGACAGCTCCTATTAGGCGCACGTAAATCCCCACGAGGGATGGATATCTCTCTCGCGGATCTGTTGTCGCGTCTGCAGTGGTCCCTGGTGTTCCAGTTACAGCCGATGAATGATCGTGACAAGGTAGCGGCCCTGCGCAGGCGCAGTCGCCTGCGCGGTTTCGACCTGCCGGAAGATGTTGCGCAATATATTTTGCACCGCGTGCCCAGGGATACCCGTGCCTTGTTCCTGTTACTGGAGCAGCTGGACAGGGCCTCTCTGATGGCCCAGCGCAAAATCACTATCCCCTTTGTGAAGCAGGTACTGGATATCTAAGGAGTCCCTGAAGAGTCCCGTATTGTTTTTGCGGGACTTTCACCGGGGTTCACGCTTTGCGCGACAACTTTTCGAAAGGTCTAGGCATTCGTACTAGCCCGCGCCTTGATTGTGAGCCGCCCTGAAAGCCAAAATTATCACGCGATTTTCAGTACTTCTCGAGCTCTTGAGTACCTAGCCATTGCCCAGGAGTCGGCGGTCTTATCTTTGGCTCCTAACAGCCCCCTCTCTCGATTATCTGCCCGGCACTTCTATCCTTTAACTTTGAATTGACCATCCTACACAGTATCAAATGGTGGTGGTCAGAGGGTTCGCAAGGAAGTTTTCGCCTACCTTTATTTCCAAAGCTCGCAGTTCTAGGAAAGTGTTATGCCGAATATTCATAAAGTCCTTTATGTGAGCCATGCGGCTGAAGATGAATCCAGCGGTTTGTTGCAGGCATTTGCTCTCGCTCGTAATAACAGGGCAGAAATTAAGGTGCTTTTAGTCTGTCCGGCGGTGCCTGCAGGGTTTGAGGATTTTAGTAACCTCTGCGTTGAGGCAATGCTGAAGCGGGTAAAAAGTGAGATTGCCGCTACCCAGGAGCGGATGAAGGTGCCCAAAGAGCAAGTGAAAATGGAAATTGAATGGGACTGTGGCCCACGTCCAGCGGAGAGGGTTATCCGACGTGTACTCGAAGAGGGCTATGACCTAGTAATCAAGAATGTTGAAGGATTGAGCCAGCTCAAGGGTTTTAAAGCCATTGATATGGAGTTGTTGCGCAAGAGCCCCTGTCCAGTGTGGTTGTGCCGGCCTATAGAGCGCACTCATACAGAGATACGGGTAGCGGTGGCGATCGACCCAGAGTGTGATGAGGGTAGTACCTACGATCTGGCGATCCGCTTATTGCGCTGGGCACGCGTATTGGCAGACAACTGCAACGGTATCCTGCATGTGATTTCCTGCTGGGATTTCGATGTGGACGAGTACTTGCGCCGCCATTTTCCCTTAAGTGCCTCCGAAGAAGAATTGGATCAGGCCACAGAGGCCGCTCGGGCACAGCATCGCTCAAAGCTGGATGTGCTGATACGGGCTTCCGGTATCGGTGGCGATATGCAGGTACACCACGTAATTGCTCACCCCGATAACTTTATTCCGCTCTTAATTGATGATGAACAGCTCGATCTCCTGGTGATGGGTACCGTGGGCAGAGCGGGAATCCCCGGATTTATTATGGGGAATACAGCTGAAAATATTCTGCAGAAGGTGAGTTGTTCTCTACTTGCGTTAAAGCCCAGTGATTTTATTTCTCCCATTAAGTTGTAACGCTTAAGATGGGTGTGCGGTTTGCCTGCATTTTGGCTTATGTTGTTCAGAGCCTATCTAGGTTCACTTGGGGTCGGTGATATAGATAGGACGGCGGATACAAATCGCAGCATCAAAAAAAGGAGAAAATAATGATTAGGAAGTTAGCCAAATGGTTTGGTGGGATTTTGTTATTGGGGGTCGCGGCGGTCTCGGTATTTGCTGTTAATGCGGTCTATTTTAAACCCTGGTCTATTGATGTGTATTTTGAGCGAGCCTTTATCAAGCTCGGCAGCACCAGCCCAGAAATTCTTTCGCAGTTACGTATTCTTGAGCAGTTTGGTATTGATGGACACAATGCGCACCTCGATGACGTATCCGAGGCGGAGCAGCATCGCCAGATGCAAATAATTAAAGATGAGCTAGCGGTGCTTCATCAGTACAATCGTGCTGGTTTAGGGGGGCAGAAAGCGATTTCCTATGATGTCTTTTCGTACTTTCTAGGCAATATGGTGGAGGGTGAGCGGTGGAAATATCACGATTACCCGCTCAATCAAATGTTTGGTGTGCAAAATAGTCTGCCGGAGTTTCTCGCAGAAGTGCATCAAATAAACAATATTAAAGAAGCGGATTACTATCTTTCCCGTCTGGATGAAGTCGATCGCAAGTTTTCTCAGGTGCTCGATGGCCTGAAGATTCGTGAGGAAAGAAATATCTTGCCGCCACGATTTGTGATCGACAGTGTGCTGAAGGAAATGCAAAATTTCATTGCCCAGCCGGCGCACGAAAATATTCTCTATACCTCTCTAGAAGAGCGCCTGAACAAGATTGAAGGATTGGCCAATGAGGAGCGTGTGCGAATTCTTGGCCGGGGGGAATCCCTCATCGATGCAGAGATCTATCCCGCCTATAAGCATCTGATTGCCTACTATCGCCAATTACAGCAAGAAGTTTTTGAAAACAACGGGGTTTGGGCGCTACCTGACGGGGATGAATTTTATGCCTATCAGGTGCGCAGCCACACTACGACGAATTTGTCTCCCGAAGAGTTACATCGGACTGGTGTAGAGGAGGTGGCAAGAATAGAAGGGGAAATGAATCGTATTTTCTCTTCCATTGGGCAGGATAGCGGCAGTATCAGTGCGCGATTTGCCGCTATCAATAACGATCCCCAGTTTTTATACGAGGACTCGGATAAGGGCCGCGAGCAGATTATTGCAGATTATCAGGTCATGATTGATGCGATAAATACCGGGTTGGGAGAGTACTTCGATGTACAGCCGGCAATGGGAGTTGAGGTAAGGCGGGTTCCCGAATTCAAGGAGCAGGGCGCTCCAGGCGCTTACTACAACCCTCCGGCCATGGATGGTTCCCGCCCTGGCGTTTTTTATGCAAACTTGCGCGATGTACATGAGACCAAAAAATTTGGAATGCCGACATTGGCGTATCATGAAGCAGTTCCCGGCCACCACTTTCAGCTGGCAATAGCCCAGGAGCTTAAAGGCGTACCCACCTTCCGCAAGCTGGGCCTGTTTACAGCCTATGCGGAAGGCTGGGCGCTTTATGCTGAGCAAGTGGCCAAGGAGGCGGGTTTTCAGGAAAATCCCTATAACGACCTTGGCCGTCTTCAGGCAGAGATGTTCCGTGCAGTACGTTTGGTTGTGGATACGGGTTTGCACCATAAGCGTTGGAGCCGCGAAGAGGCCATTAACTATATGGTGGAAAAGACCGGGATGGCGGAAACAGAGGTCACTACAGAAATCGAACGTTATCTGGTGATGCCCGGACAGGCGCTCGCCTACAAAGCGGGAATGTTAAAAATACTAGAGTTGCGAGGAAGAGCGCAGGCCGCCCTGGGTAATGCATTCGATATCCGTCAATTCCATAATGTGATGCTTACCAATGGTGCCTTGCCGCTGGCAATTTTGGAGCGTCAGGTGGATGATTGGATTGCTGCAGAGAAAGGGTAAATAAGGTTTAAATATAAGCAAAAAGGCCACTCAGAGAGTGGCCTTTTTAGTGGACTTAATATCGCTAGGCGGGGTTAGCTTTTTGCTTTTACACCCTCAACCCATTGGTTTACCAGCTCTTCGAGAACATCCAGCGGTACAGCACCGTTAGCCAAAATCGTATCGTGGAAGCCGCGCACGTCGAACTTGCTACCCAGCTGGGTTTTGGCTTTCTCGCGCAGCTCGACAATTTTCAGCATACCGATTTTATAAGCCGTCGCTTGGCCGGGCATTACGATATAACGCTCAATGGCCTTAACCACGTCACCTTTCGGATTGGGGGTATTTTCCACCAGGTAGTTAATGGCCTCTTCACGGGTCCATTTTTTGGCGTGAAGGCCAGTATCGACGACCAGGCGACCCGCGCGCCACAGCTCCATAGCCAGGCGGCCGAAGTCGGAGTAGGGGTCTTCATAGAAACCCAGCTCTTTCGGCACCAGCTCGGAGTAGAGGCCCCAGCCCTCGGTATAAGCGGTGTAGCCGCCGTACTTACGGAATTTGGGAATGTCTTGCAACTCTTGGGCGATGGAGAGTTGCATATGATGGCCGGGAATGCCCTCGTGGTAAGCCAGCGCTTCCATTTGGTAAGAGGGCATATCTTCCATGTTGTAGAGGTTGGCGTAGTAGATGCCAGGGCGAGAGCCGTCTGGAGCTGGACGTTGATAGAAGGCCTTACCCGCGGATTTTTCGCGGAATGGCTCAACGGCTCGAACATCCAGGTCCGCCTTGGGTTTGGTAATAAATAGCTCGTCCAAGCGACCTTTCATGGTGTCAATGATCGCCGTGGCTTTTTCCAGATATTCCGTTTTGCCTTTCTCGGAAGTGGGGTAGTAAAACTGCTTGTCGGTACGCATGAATTCGAAGAATTCTTGCAGATTACCCTCAAAGCCTACCTTGCGCATGATCTCGCGCATTTCATCGTGGATACGCGCAACTTCTTTGAGGCCGGTTTGGTGGATTTCGTCGGCCGTCAGGTCTGTGGTGGTATACACGCCGAGGCGGAATTTATAGAAGTCATCACCGTTGGCCAATTTCCATGCGCCATCGTCGGTGGAGGCTTTTTGCTCCAGCGTTTGCAGGTAGCTGATCAGTTTCTTGTACGCTGGGCCGGCACTATTTTGCAGGGCGGTGCTGGCCTTGTCGATCAGCGCTTTTTTCTGCTCAGTGGTAATCTCCAGCTTCTCTACTTTGCCTTTGAAGTCGGCAAATAAGGGGCTGTCTTTCTCGCCGTCAAAAGGTGCGCCGCTGATCAGGTTTTTTGAATCGCTGATTACGTAGGGGAATACAAATTTCGGCACGATGGTGCCGGCCTTGGCATTGGCTTTCAGATTTTCTTCCAGCTGGGCGAAGTACTGCGGCATACCGTTCAAACGGGCGATGTAGGCCTCGGCATCGCTCACCCCATCAATGCGGTGTTGACTGATCAATAAGGAGGCTGCGCTGGTGTGGGTGGCATACATCTGGTTGACAGGGTAGTAGTGGTTGCGCCACTGATAACCCTCGATGTCCTGCTCCAGATTGCGTTTGGCCAGGCGCAGGCTCAGGCGAGTAGCTTCGTCCAAGGTGTTGGGAGCGATTTTGTTCAACTCAGCCAGCTGGCGTTTATTGATCTCCAGGGTTTCTTTGGAGAACTCTGAAGAGAGGTTGTCCCACTTGTCGTAGTCTTCTTTTTGGCCAAGGAAGGTTTTGAACTCGGGGCTGCGAGACAGGTGCTCTTGGAAGAAATCCTCGAACATCTGGTTTACCTGCTGGATGGCCTCCTGGTTCACTTTTGCGGTGCTGTCTTGAGCGGACTGCTCGGCAGTGACGGAGGACGCGCTCTGCTCTGAGGCTTCAGTGGCGCTGCGGTCACAGCCGCTGATAACCAGCGCGCTAATGGCGGCTGCGATCAGGGTTGGTTTCAACTTCATAAGCGTATTCCCAGTGTTCGGATAATCTTTGCAATTTTGTGCTGCTTAAGGCGGCATTCTTTAGATTCTCAATGCCGTTAAGCCGTATTTTGTACAGCGTTTGCGGCGCAGATCAGAAGGTATTGTGCGCACTTGTGCGGCTTTTGGCCAGGGGGCGGTCCCAGGGTGAGGGGCCGCTAATGATTCCGGCCTTCTGAAGGTAAAAAAGCGGGCAGAGCCCGCTTTTTTAGGTGATCCCGCGATTAGGCGAAGTTCTGGTTAACAAATTCCCAGTTCACCAGGGCCCAGAAGGCTTCCATGTACTTCGGACGCAGGTTGCGGTAGTCGATGTAGTAAGCGTGTTCCCATACATCGCACGTCAGCAGCGGAGTAACACCCTCTTCGGTCAGTGGGGTAGCCGCGTTGGAAGTGTTAACGATCGCTACGGAGCCGTCGGCCTTTTTTACCAGCCAGGTCCAACCGGAGCCGAAGTTGTTCACCGCGCTGGCAGTAAACTCTTCTTTGAACTTGTCGAAGCTACCGAAGGCTGCCGTAATGGCTTCTGCGATCGCACCGCTGGCTTCGCCGCCACCGTTGGGGCTCAGGCAGTTCCAGTAGAAGGTGTGGTTCCACACTTGCGCGGCGTTATTGAACACGCCACCGGAGGAGGATTTGATGACGTCTTCCAGGGATTTTTCGGCGTCAGCGGTGCCTTCTAGCAGGCCATTCAGCTTATCTACGTAAGTCTTGTGGTGTTTACCGTAGTGGTACTCCAGGGTTTCTTCGGAGATGTGCGGGGCCAGGGCATTCATCGCGTAGGGGAGTTCGGGCAATTCGAAAGCCATGGTGTCTTCCTTCCTTTGTTTAGGTTATTGGTGAGAGCATTCTACACGCGCCGTATGCCAGAATTAAGCCGGCGCTATGGAATAGGGAATTTTGGGACGTTTTCCTCGAACTCAAGGGGTGAAGTTTGATGTCACCATCACATTGATGTCGGCTATTCTTACTCGTGCCGCTTACTTTTTCGTCAATTTTTGGTATAAATGCCGCAGAATTCGACGAATCTGTCTCGGCTTGATTTCCAATGAAGTAGTGACTTTTACGATACTGGGCGGGACAATCCCGAACTGACCAGTACCGACCCCACCAGATTAGTTACCGGGTGTATTGATACATGCAACGCAGAGAGCCCACACTGGACGGCAGTGCCGCCATTGAACCCACATTGGAGCCCAGCGCTCCAGAGCACGGTGAGCAGACCACAGAGTCGCAAGTTATTGTCGAGGAGCGCCGCGGCGGATTTTCCTTCCTCGGTCTCTGTGCCCTGGTCCTGGCCATGGGTGGCCTTGCCGCTTCTGGTTTCCTCTATCAGCAGTGGCAGGAGAGCCGCACCCTGCTGGTCAATGCGGAGAATCGCATCACCGATGCAGAGGGCCGTATTGCCGAGCTGGAGAAGCGCTTTAGCCTTTCCGACGAGGAATCTACGGCTTCGGTTGAAGTCTTGAATGCCAAGGCCAAAGAGAATACTGCTGAGATCCGCAAGCTCTGGGGCGTGGCTTACGATACCAATCGCAAGGGTATTGCGGCCAATAAGGCCGCGGCCGCTGCGAACAAAAAGCAAGTGGCGTCCCTCAACAGCAAGCTCGGCAGCCTCGATACCAGCGTGAAAAAAATCGCCTCAGTGGAGTCTGCCCTGTCGGAACTGCGCAAAGGCAATACCGAGAGCAAGCGCGAGATGGGCGACAAAATTGCGCGTCTGGAGCGCCAGCTGGCCTCTGTGCGCAGCGATCTGACCATGCGTGTCGGTGCCAACGAGGAAGCGGTGGAATCTATTGATGCCTACCGTCGCTCGGTCAACAAGGACCTGGTGCAGTTGCGCGATGCCATCCGCTCCCTGCAATCCAGTGAGCCCACAGCTTCGTCGATGTAATTTTCGGTTAACACCTCGAAAGGGCGAACCCTGTGTTCGCCCTTTTTTATTTGTCGCACAAAACGCAATCGGGCCGCAGGGCCATATCAAATCAATCGCAGGCCAATAACCCTACTTTTCGTGTAGAATCGCCGGCCTTGAGACGTTAATCGGAGTTGGGCATGACCACTATCCGCCAGGATGATCTGATCGACAGCGTTGCCGACGCGCTGCAATTTATTTCTTACTACCACCCACAGGACTTCATTCAGGCCCTGAACAAGGCTTATGAGAAAGAGGTCAACCCGGCGGCCAAGGACGCCATGGCGCAGATACTGATCAACTCACGTATGTGCGCCGAAGGCCATCGCCCCATCTGCCAGGACACGGGTATTGTGACCGTTAAGCTGAAAGTGGGTATGAATGTGCGCTGGGACGCTGAAATGAGCGTTACAGACATGGTGAATGAAGGGGTGCGTCGCGCCTATCAAAATGCTAGCAACGTACTACGTGCTTCTATCCTTACAGACCCGGATGGCGCCCGCAAAAATACCGGTGACAACACTCCGGCGGTGATTCACTTTGAAATCGTACCCGGCGATACCCTAGAGGTCTACGTAGCAGCCAAAGGCGGCGGCAGCGAGGCCAAGACCAAGTTCGCGATGCTGAACCCCTCCGATTCTGTTGTGGATTGGGTCCTTAAGATGGTACCGCAGATGGGCGCCGGCTGGTGTCCGCCCGGCATGCTGGGTATCGGTATTGGTGGAACCGCTGAAAAAGCGATGCTGCTGGCCAAGGAATCCCTGCTCGACCCTATCGATATTCAGGATTTGCAGGAGCGTGGCGCTTCCAATCGTGCCGAAGAGCTTCGCCTGGAGCTTTACGATTCTGTAAATAAACTGGGTATTGGTGCTCAAGGTCTTGGTGGCCTGACGACCGTGCTGGACGTCAAAATTAAGGATTACCCGACCCACGCAGCCAACAAAGCCGTGGCGATTATTCCCAATTGTGCCGCCACCCGTCATACCCACTTTACTCTGGATGGCACGGGTCCCGCGCGTCAGACACCGCCAAAGTTGGAAGACTGGCCACAAATTACCCGTGAGGCCGGCAGTAATACCCGTCGCGTGAACCTGGATACCGTAACGGCAGAAGACGTGCGAAGCTGGCAGCCCGGTGAAACCCTGCTGCTCAACGGTAAGATGCTTACCGGCCGTGATGCCGCTCACAAGAAAATGGTTGATATCCTTGCGAAGGGCGAGAAACTACCGGTGGACCTCACTGGCCGCTTTATTTACTACGTGGGCCCAGTAGATCCAGTACGCGACGAAGTGGTTGGCCCTGCAGGCCCCACCACCGCCACTCGTATGGATAAATTCACTCGCACCATGCTCGAAGAAACCGGCCTGCAGGGAATGATCGGTAAAGCCGAACGCGGTCCCATGGCAATTGAGGCAATCCGCGATAATAAAGCGGTGTACCTGATGGCCGTCGGTGGTGCAGCCTACCTGGTAGCGCAAGCAATCAAAGGCTCCAAGGTTGTCGCCTTCCCAGAGCTGGGTATGGAAGCTATTTATGAGTTCGAAGTGGAAGACATGCCGGTCACTGTCGCAGTGGATAGCGAAGGTGAATCAGTGCACACGACTGGCCCGCTGATCTGGAAAGCTAAAATTGAAGAGGGTGTGGTTTAAGCTACATGCCCACTGGAAAGGCCGGCCACCCCAGGTGCCCGGCCTTTTTTTGTGCTGTTTCATCGAATCCGGCTATTTACCTGGCGGTGTTTACGGCGAACAATACCGATCACTGTGATAACAGCTCCGCTCAAGAGAATTAGTAAGCCAAGCGGTAATAATGCAAATGGCTCACGCAAGATTCCCTCTGAGTCTATACTGCTGCCAATGAGCCAAAAGGCGAGAAGGGATAGCCCTCCAAAAATAATTAATACCACTCCAATCTTTAGCAAAATAATTCCTCTAAACCTGCACTCTATTCGTAATCTGATCGTGTAATAGATGAAACCTTATCGACTTCACGGGCACCCGCCAGTCGATCTTTGGTTCCACATTAATCCGCTAACCTGATAGTTTGCCGAGATAATATGGGTCGCTATCCGGGCATTCTATTTTCCTAAAGTAGGATAAAGCTCCAGAATTTTTTCCCTTACCCAGCGATGGGCGGGATTAACTGTTTGTGACTTGTGCCAAGTCAACTGTAGCAAAACTTTAGGGAATGCCATTGGCAATTTGAGCATACGCACTGGGAGTGCTTTGTAGTGGGCGGAATGCATCATTCTCGCTGGTACAACACCAATTAAATCCGTAGTAGATACCACATAGGGAAAAGAGGAGAGGTGAGGGATTCGCAGACAAATATTGCGTTGTAATTTTTGGGGGCGGGCTAGCCTTTCCATCGGGGAGCCCATCGGGTTCCCTCTTAATAGGGACACTTGTGGTAAAGTTTGGAAGCTCTTTTCACTGATTGCGTTACCGATTTTTTTATTATGCTTTCCGACAATAATTACAAGCTCTTCTTCAGAGATCGGTTGTGTAACATAGTTGGGTGACTCCACCGGCAGGTAATCAATAATCAGGTCTACCTCGCCATTACTTATCATTCTGGTCGTCATTTCGGATTCATCGGGGAGCACTGTAAGCTTGATGCCGGGTGCATATTCACGAAGCCATTCACTAAAACCGGGGATCATCAGCGTTTCCACCACATCCGGCATAACGATGGAAAACTCCTGTTCGGCTTTTCGATAATTAAACGGTGTTTGTTGAAGCCCGGAACGAACGGTAGTGAGTGCCTGATGAATAGATGGGTGTAGTGAAAGCGCGCGTTCAGTGGGACGCAGGCCCTTTGCGGTTCGAATAAACAGTTCATCTTCATAGGTTGCCCTCAATCGCTTAAGGGCAGCGCTGACAGCGGGTTGACTCATATGCAGTTTAATGGCAGCTCTGGTTAGATTTTGCTCGAGCATAAGCGCGTCAAATATGGGGAGCAGGTTCAAGTCCAGCGATCTTAGGTGCGTTGACATTATCAGCCTGGAGAATAATACAATTAATAATTATTTATTAGACGCAGCATGATGTCTCTTATTATATTTCGGGTCAACAGATTAAAAACACCTTAATCACTCTAAAAATAGAGGTGAGTTATGTGCAGGATGCCTGATACCACGGCTTTCAGAGCGGAATATAGGGCTCGTGTTCAGAGGCGCTATAGCGGCTGGGTTCATTTGGGAGGTGTTATGTTGATCAGCCTTACAGCCGCAGTCTATTGTATTTTGCATATAAGGGATCTGAAAGGGGGGGAACTGCTGGTGATTCCGCTCGGAATTCTGGCTTACAACGCTGTAGAGTATGTGAGCCACCGCTGGGCGGGGCATAAAAAGCTGAAGCTGACCAAACTTTTCTACCGGCGTCATACCGGTGACCATCACAGTTTTTTTTCTGCGCCACAATTGTCTTTTGAGTCGGCTTACGATTGGCGTATTGTACTGTTTCCTACGTATTTAACCGCTTTTGTTGCTATTGTTCTGGCGCCATTTTTTGGATTTTGCCTAACTTGGTTGGTTTCAGTGAATGTGGGATACCTCATGGCGGCAACCATGATATTAAATCATTTGGCTTATGAGCTTTTACATATTGGATACCATCAGCCCAGGGGGGGCTGGTTTCATAGGGTGCCTGGGCTTCGTGAGTTGGCCCATCTGCATAGAATCCATCATCATCGAAAATTAATGAAAGCCCATAATTTTAATTTGACCTTCCCCTTATTTGACCTTTTGCTGGGTACTTTATATTGGGAGCCATTGGACTCTTTTGATGATTTTTGTGATTGAAAAATATTTCATTCTTTCATGAGTTTATGGGAGGCTTTAATTCTGGTTTTCTTGGTCTAAGTCCGTCAGCATTAATTCGCGGATAATGGGTACAGGTGCACTGCCAAAACTCAAGAAATTTTCATGGAAATGTTTTAGATTGAAATTATCACCCAGTTTTTTTTCCACTTCTTCGCGCAAGGCTTGTATGGATATGAAACCAGCAAAGTAGCTGGTCAACTGTACCTGGCTCAAGGTGGCCCTGTGCCATTTTCCCTCGGCCTCAGCCTCCTGTTGAAAAGCCCCCTGCACCATTAGCTTCATGGCCTCGGCCTCAGTCATTCCCTTTACCTGTACACCGTAGTCGAGGAGGGTGTTGGTAATTACACGCAAATTCCATTTGTAATACATCAACCAAAGTTCAGGTGAGAAATCGCCATATCCTGCGTTTAACATCATACGTTCTGCATAGACTGCCCACCCTTCGATCATGGCACTATTGCCGAGAATGGTCTTAATAATGCTGGGCGATTGGTTGGCATAAACCAGCTGGGTGTAGTGGCCGGGGACGGCTTCGTGAATATTGAGTATTTGCAAAGTGTAATGATTGTACTCGCGTAGTAAGCTATTGGCCCTCTCGTCGCTCATAGTTTCTATGGGTATAACATTGTAATAAGAGTTGGCATTTTTATCATAGGGGCCGGGGGCATTAATCGAGGCAACTGTAAATCCGCGCAAATAAGGTGGGGTAGTGCGTACCACTAGAGGTTTCTCTTTGTCTAAGGATAAAAGGTCATGTTCGATCACAAAATCCACCAACTGCGGTATTTGCTTTTCTATCTCTTTTTTGAACGTATTTTTGCTGGCGTGATTTAGTGAAAGTTTGTCAATTAACCGGCGAATTTTTTCGTTCTGGTTGGATGGTATTGGGTCTTCTGGAAAATACTTAGGCCAGAGCTGTTCGGCGAGTTCTGACATCTTATTATGTACCTGATGTTGCTGTTTTTTTGCGCGTAGATAAAGTTCTTTGGCGCTGAGGCCTATCTGAATGTCGAATAAAAATTTTTCTTCGTAAAGCTTTTCACCAATACGGAAGTTTCGAAATCTACCAGACTTTTCCAATTTGGTTTGTAATTTCTTTAAAAAAATTATGTAGTCTTTTATTGCAGTACGTGTGGCATCTAAGCGCTGCCTGAAAACTAATTTCTCATCGTTAAACATCTGACTGCTGTCTACTAGCTTTTCTACTTTTTCTCCAAAAACTTCCAGGGCGCCCTCGTTTTGCTGTATGGCTAGTGCTAGTTGAGGTGCTGCCGGCTTGTTTATTGCTTGTTTGGCGGCTTGGTAATATTCGGGTACCCGGCGCATTCGGGTGTTGAAAGTGCGCAATCGCTTCTTGAGTGGAGCGAATGGGGTGTTCAGAATCAAGGCAAAGGGGTGGGAGACATTATAAACAGAAGGATCCCATTGGTAGGATTTAAAGGTAGTATGCTCCCATTGCAGGCGCTTTAAAAAATTTAAAATCAATGTCATATCGGTGAGGGAGGTGATACTGAGTAACTCACGATCTAATGCCAAAAACTTGCGCTCATAAGTTTGCGCAAAGTCCATTAAGTAAGCGCGATATGCCTTGTCGGGTACTTGTAGAAAAATGGCAGCGTCGTAGTAACCCTCGCGTACGGCCCAGGATGGAAAGACTTTCCAGAGGCCATTGATGAACTGTTGGCTCAGTTGCTGGAAGGCCAGCTCCATCTCGGCGCGCATTTCACTCATGGTTTCAGCTTGTGGGGGAACTATACGCTTCCGGTCTGTACGTTCGGGACCACAGGCAGATAGAGTGAATAGCGACATTAAAGTCAATATCGTGAGCAGGGTTTTCATGGCGATCCTTGCCGAAGGGCTTTTGTTAACGCCTGTAGATCTGTTTAAAAGCTAACACATCTGCCTGTGGGCTAGGGCAAGGTGGCGCCGAATGTTTCTGGGGAGTAACTGCTAGTCAGCTTTTAGCACACTGTTCCATATCGGTGAGCGAAAACCGTAGAAAATGCGTTTTTAACGTCTGTACTTGTGTCGTTGCGGGGGCCCGGTTAGAGTGAGGTCCACGCTAAATAACCGATAATAAACAAGGTTTTGAGGACTTATTCATGACAGAACTCGCCCAACAACAATGTGAAGCTTGTCGCGCGGATGCCCCACTCGTCAGTGATGATGAGCTTCCTGCGTTGCTGCGCCAAATTCCAGATTGGACCCCGATGGCCCGCGACGGCATTATGCAGCTGGAGCGCGTTTTCAAGTTCCGCAACTTTAAGCAGGCACTGGCTTTTACCAACCGCGTCGGTGCTATTGCTGAAGAAGTGGGGCACCATCCAGCACTGCTTACCGAGTGGGGTAAGGTTACCGTGACTTGGTGGAGCCATGAGGCTAAGGGTTTACACAAGAATGATTTTATTATGGCTGCCCGCACAGACGAGCAGGTAGAAGCTCCATAGCAATTGATTGACAGTGCGCCTGTATACCGCTTTAAATGGCTCGAGCAGGCGTTATACCTGCTGAGACAGCTCTCACCAGCACCTGATTTAGACAGGGCTGGTGACCCCTTCCAAATGGAATCCCTAGCACTGTTGCATCCATCCCGGTCTATGAGTGTTGGATAGAAGGAGAGATATCTTGTCCGAGTACACCTCGACGGTAATCTGGCAGCGCGACGAGCAAATATTCACCGATAACCAGTACAGCCGCGCTCACACCTGGCACTTTGATGGTGGCGCCTCTGTTCCCGCCTCCTCCTCCCCTCATGTCGTACCCATTCCCTATTCAGTGGTTGAAAATGTTGATCCAGAAGAAGCTTTTGTAGCGGCTCTGTCCAGCTGCCATATGCTGTTTTTTCTATCGATTGCAGCCAAGCGTGGATTTGTGGTCGATGAATATTGCGATGAAGCTAGAGGAGTTATGGGGACCGATAATGATGGTCGAATTGCTATGACTAAAGTTACCCTGCGCCCTTCGGTTCGCTTTTCCGGTGAAAAACAACCCAACCGTGAGCAGTTAGAAAAAATACATCACCTCTCCCACAAGCAGTGTTTTATTGCGAACTCCGTTAAAGCTGAAGTGGTGACAGAGATTCAAGCGCCTCCAGCCTGAGTACTTTCCTATAGCAGATTGGCTGTCGCTAAGTAATGACTAGACTTGGCGGCAATATTGATTTGTTTATTTTTTCGGGCAAATATGTACACAATTATTGAGAAAGTAGCTCCTACTGAGGATTTCCTCAGGCTGCGAGAGATAACAGGTTTAACTCCCAGAAGCCGTGAAGCAGCGGAAAAAGGCCTTCCAAATAGCTTGTACGGTATCCACATAAAAAGACACTCAGAAACTGTCGCTATGGGGCGGGTAGTGGGGGACGGCGCACTTAATTTTGAGATAGTGGATGTCGCAGTCGACCCCAAATTCCAAGGTGTTGGCCTGGGGCGTCAGGTAATGGAGCATATTATGGCTTACCTGGATCGAGAAGCGCTTCCTTCAGCATATATTACGTTGATGGCAGATGTTCCTGAACTTTATAAAAAGTTTGGATTTGAATTGAGCCGCCCAAATACCGAGGGGATGCATATAAGCAAATAATGGCACATAGCTATTATTGTGGGTTCGCAGTTGGTTTTACACCAATAAACGAATGATTGATTCAGTGTTGGCCATATCGCTTATGGTATTAAAATCATTTAGGTATTTAATAGGTTGCTTGTGCTTCATCATACAGTTGATTCATTTAATTGCGTTACTTTAAGCCTGGAAAGCTTTATGGGGACTGATGACCAGTTACTGACTGAACTGGTTGCCATAATTGAAGTGTCCAGAGTAAAAAATAGAAAATTAATCTGGATCACTCTACAAGATGCACTTACCCGGCTTATACCGATGTGCTTGGAGCATGGCTTTACCTTTCACAGTTGCCGAGGTTCGGCAACCAGGTTGGTTCTCAAGCTGCGAAACGATGCTTATGTTCCGTTTTCCCCAACCCATACGGTAGGTGTTGGGGGCTTTGTGTTGCTTAATGGACAGCTACTTTGTGTACAGGGGCACGGCGCTTCATCAAGCCCCAAATTGCCTGGTGGAACTGTTGATCTGGGTGAAAAGATAGCCGATGCGGTTCTTCGAGAGGTCTATGAAGAAACAGGCATTTCCTGTGAATTTACCTCTGTATAGGGGTTTGCCACCCGATTCCCTGCAAATTTTGGTTACACGGATATCTATTTTGTCTGTGAATTGGCACCCTTAAACCGGGCTATTTCAATCACGGATACCGAGGAAATCAAACATGCTTCCTGGATGGATGTTGACCTCTACCTGAATGGTGGACATGTTTCGTCTTTTAACCGGCATGTAGTTGAAATGTCCCTAAGAAAGCTGGGATTGACAAAGGTGCAGCAGGGTTCTTACAGGGATCCCTTTGCCAAGCAGGAAATATTTTGGAGTAATGCTTGAACTACTGACGTTGCGATTTTCCCAGCTTGACCTGAAAGTAAATACCGCTTGGAGCGGAGGCGCTTACATTAAGTTGAGTTTACTGTTTTCAGGCTTGGGTTTAATTCCTCTCTGGGGTATTTGGGCTACGTAGTTTTGATGTTGCAGAGTTTGGCCGCCAGCACCCTTGAAAATAGAACTTTACGTGGTTTTGATTTAGGCGCCTTTGTCAAAACGGATAAAGTTCTTACCCTAACTAAGGGGGGAGTGGTTGATGCTCGGTAAACTGTATAATTGTGAATGACATTTTTTGCAGCCAGATATCTAGTTGCTATGGCTCACAAGAAGCAAATGCAGTGCTGCTGTGCCGGTGAGCGTTAAATTGTCTCCTCGAATTAAGTCCCCTTCCTTTACCTTCTTAGTGATATTTCTTGATATTGCTTTCGCACTACCGCTAATAATATAAATCAAGTGAGCTTTATCTAAAGTTAATTGCTCGCCTGTTTTTAAGTGTGCAATGTCCATTACAGTGCTGCTATCAAAAGTACTGCCTTTCTCGTCAATACCTCCATAAATACGAGTGGTGCCATCTAATGCCGGTTTGTAGGTTTTATACCCCGCAGGCTGGCCAGCTTTCTCTGGCAGAGCCCAGACTTGCAGCATTCTGTTTTGTTGTTTGTCAGGGTTGATTTCATTGTGGGAAAAACCTTCACCGCCGGCGCGTTGTACTTGAACTTCGCCTGCCGCCAAGTCTTTGCCATGCTCCAGAGATCCCTCATGGCTGACCCGGCCTTCAATGATGATAGATATCACATCGATTTCACTGTGCGGATGCATGCCCGATGATCCTTGGGGTAAGTAACGTGCATCGGCCAAGTACACCATGTTCCCCAGACCTTCAAAGGTCTCTGCTTTTTTACGATTACCAAATACGCGGCTGTCAGTAACCAATCGGTGCTCGGTAATACCTGCGAAGCCGCCTAAAGGTAGTGTGTCTCTGGCTAAAATTTCCATTCTCTTCTCCGGGTTGCTTTGTCTATTGCTTTAGTTGATGAGGCTATTCTAGCTATACGTTATTGTTTGATATATGCTTATATTTAAAAATGATTGTTCTATTTTTGACAACAATAAGAGTTGCAGTGGGAAAGCTGGATGGGCCATAGAGTTGATTTGAATGACATGCTGCTGTTTATGGCCGTAGTGGATGCGGGTAGTTTTACCTCGGCAGCGGAAAGGCTTAACTTGCCTAAGGCTAATCTCAGTCGGAAAATTGCCAGGCTGGAACACGCTCTGGATGTCACCCTGCTCGAGCGCACCACGCGAACGCAAAAATTAACCGAGGCTGGTAGCGCCTATTTGCAACACTGTCGTCGAATTCAATATGAGGTGGATCTAGCGGAAAGTAAGGTCGGCAGCTTGGTGAACAAAGCATGCGGCACGTTGCGAGTGAGCGTTTCTGTTGGTGTCGGCCATGCGGTTTTGAAAAATGTAATGAGTGAGTTTCTGGAAAGCCATCCGGACATTCAGTTAGAGTTGACTCTCTCCAATCGAAGAGTAGATCTGGTTGAAGAGGGTTACGATTTAGTTGTCCGCGTGGGAATATTGGTGGACTCCAGATTGGTCGCAAAAAAACTGGGAGAAATCAGGCGTCGTTTATACGTAAGCCCAGAGTACCTAAGAAAAAATAATCTCAAAGCAGATCTTGAATCTGTGGCCGAATGCCAGTTTCTTATTATGAGCAGTGCCCAGCATGGTGACAGCTTGCGTTTAACTAATGGTGTTGATATGCAAGAGATAGGGATCATACCGAGAGTGCGAGTCGATGATTTTTTAATGTTAAAACAAATGCTGATTGATGGCTCTGGAATTGGAATTTTGCCAGACTATATGTGCCAGCAAGAGGTGGATCAGGGCTTTTTGGTGCCCATGTGCTCGGGTTGGGAAATGCCATCGGTAGATCTATATGCTCTCTACCCGCAACATCGGCAGAAGCTTCCGAAGGTTCGTTCTTTCTTGAACTTTATCCAACAAATTTTCACATGCCGATTAGGCTGATAATTTGTTGGTTTCTTTCGAACCATATAGGGTACTCTCCTGGAGATTTTATAAAAGAGTCGCTGGGTGTTGTGAAAGTATACGGCTGCCGTAGTAGCCTAAAGGGTGATGCGGTTCAGAGTTGAAAGCAGATTGTGAATATTGGGATATTTTTATTAGGCATCCTTGCCTGAGATCTCATTGAGAGAAGTGTATTCCTTACCAGGTTTTGTCGGGCTATAAGCGGTGGGTCTTATAATGTAGTTTCTCTTGTCTTCGATCTATTATCCGTAATTGTTTAGCTGTCACGTTTTGGTATGGCCCAGAGTAAAAATTCCCGGTTACCATCCCCACCTTTAATTGGACTATCAATATACGCCTTTACTTCGAGTCCCAGCTCACCACATAAATTAGTAATCTGTTCACGGACTTGTGGATAAAGTTTGGCATCGCGCACCAGCCCCCCCTTTCCTAAACCCCCTTGGCCAACCTCGAATTGTGGTTTTACCAGGCTCAACAGTTGCCCACTGGGTTTTAATAGAGTGGGTAGCTGCGGCAGTATCAGGGCCTGGGATATGAAGGATACATCCATAACGATGGCATCAAAGCCGTTATCTGCGTAGGGGGAAAGTTGGGACGCTTGTAAGTGGCGCGCGTTAATCCCTTCGAACAGATACATACGGGAGTCATTTTGTAACTTCTGTGCAAGCTGGTCGTGCCCCACATCCACCCCCACCACTGAAACGGCGCCTCTCTGTAATAGGCAGTCGCTGAAGCCGCCCGTGGAGCAGCCTACATCCAAGG
Organism: Microbulbifer echini; assembly: GCF_041447225.1. NCBI lineage: Bacteria > Pseudomonadati > Pseudomonadota > Gammaproteobacteria > Cellvibrionales > Microbulbiferaceae > Microbulbifer > Microbulbifer echini. The sequence goes on from NZ_JBGMEL010000003.1 coordinate 124,778, forward strand.
CGTGCCAGCCTTTGGGGTTTAAGCCGGTATGGTCGAGAATCGCGGCGAGTTTCAGGCCGGCGCGGGATACGTATTGATCCTCGGGGAGGGGCGTGACTTCCAGGGCACAGCTCTCGCTGACAGACTGCGCCGCTTTGCGTGCAGCTTTCATGGGGCCACCTTCCGAGAGCATGACCCGGCCGGCATCGACTAGCTTTTTGGCGTGGGTGCGGGAGTTGGCGAGTTTTCTCTTTACTAGCAATTGGTCCAGTCGGGTCATGTTTCGCAACGGTGTCCTGTCAATATGGTTAAGAATACAGTGGCCATGCTAACCTCTGGCTCCCATAGGTAGAAGTGTGGCCCTGCAGGTTGTAGAGCTAGTCTTTAGGAAAGAGGATGTCAGTCGATGGCAAAAAGCGTTCTGAACAAGTTCAAGATTCGCAAAGGAAAGGTTTTTGAGGCGCCTTTGGAGGAGGCTTTTGGGCGCTTGATGACACCTTTCGAAGAGTTTATTCATCGACAAAGCAGCAGTGGCATTTTGTTGATGCTCTCTGCGCTGGCTGCACTGATTATCGCCAATTCCCCTCTGGAAGATGCCTACAAGCATCTGCTGCACATGCCCATTAGCCTCAATGCGGGAGATTGGGAATTTTCTCTGTCTCTGCATCATTGGATTAACGATGGCCTGATGGCGATCTTCTTTTTTCTGGTGGGCCTGGAATTAAAACGTGAATTTATGGTGGGGGAATTATCTGACCTTCGCCAAGCGGTGTTGCCGGTGATGGCAGCGATCGGCGGTATGGTGGTGCCGGCTTTGATCTATGCCGCTTTTAATGGCGGCGGAGAGGCTGAGCGTGGCTGGGGTATCCCCATGGCCACGGATATTGCTTTTGCCGTCGGGTGTATCGCGCTGCTGGGGAATCGGGTTCCCCGTGCCGTGGTTACTTTTTTGGTGGCCTTGGCAATTGTCGATGACCTGGGGGCTATCCTGGTGATCGCCATCTGGTATACCGAACAAGTGAATGTGGCCGCACTGATCGCAGCGGGCTGCCTGATCGTAATTATGTGGTTGCTCAAGGCCGCCGGTGTGCGTAGCTCACCGGCCTATGTGTTTGTGGGGATCCTGCTGTGGTATGAGTTCTATCTGGCCGGGGTACATGCGACTATCGCAGGGGTCATCACGGCGATGGCATTGCCGGCCAAGCCCAAATATGATCCTGTGGCTTTTAGCACCTTTGTAAAAGATATTATCCGCAGCTTTGATCGCTGTTTCCGCCCCGGTGACAAAATTATTGCCAACGATGCCCTGCGTGCACGGGTAATGGCTCTGGGTAACGGTGTGAACTTGGCGCAGTCTCCCTTGCAGCGTATGGAGACACGCCTGCATACCCCTGTGGGCTTTATTGTGATCCCTATTTTTGCCCTGGCCAATGCGGGTATTCCCTTTGACAGTTTTACCAGTTCCACGGCGGTGCTCAATCCTGTGACCCTCGGTGTGATTGCGGGCCTGGTAGTGGGCAAGTTGGTGGGGATTGTGGGGGCCACCTGGATCGGTTGGAAGTTGGGCTTGGGCAAACTGCCAAAACTGGCGAACTTTCAACATATCGTTGGTGTTGCGCTGCTTGGGGGTATCGGCTTTACCATGTCGATCTTTATCGCCGAATTGGCATTTAGCGGCCAAGGTAACCTGCTCATCCAGGCCAAGGCGGGTATCTTACTGGCCTCTGTCATCGCCGGTATCGCCGGTTTCCTCGTACTGCGCAATGCGCCGGTTTCTGAGGAGTTTGATGGCCAGGCGGATAGCGAGGGAAATCCAACGCCAGATGGGGGCGACAATACGCAGAGGGAAGTATCCGCTCAGGAGAACACTGAGCGCCAGGGCTAAGGTTATCGCCAGCGACCCCACCAGTGTGATGGGGTCTTGACCTCACTTCCAGTTAGTTTCTAGCCAGACCTGTCCGATATGAGATCCATCCACAGAGAATCAATAATAATGAAACGAGTGATAAAGGCAGCGGGCCTGCTTTTCGTATTGGCGGCGCCACTGCTTTTTGGCGGTTGTGAAAGTAAAACAGCACAAGATGCTATATCACCGGAGCTAATGAGCCTCAAGGCGATGCCGGCGGCAAATAAAGGGAAAGGGGATATGTCGATGGATACCGTAGCCAGGGAGTATGTGGCCCTGGTGTTGGAGCTGGGCAATCACGACAAGCGCTATGTGGATGCATTTTACGGCCCGGCCGAGTGGCGGGAACAGGCACAGCAGAGTGGCGCCAGCCCAGCAAAAATTGCCCAGCGGGGGCGGACGCTATTGGCGCAGTTGCCAAGGGGGGAGGGGGCTGACGGTTCTCTCGAGGGACTTCGCCTCCACTACCTAAAAACCCAGCTGGGGGCTTTAGTGGCGCATGCGGAGAGCCTTACCGGTGAAACGGAGCGCAGCTTTGCCAAAGAGGCCCGCGAGCTGTACGACACCCTGCCGCCCAAACAGGATTTTGCCAGTTTTGAACCGCAGCTTCAGGAGCTGGCAGAGCTGCTGCCGGGAGATCGGCCACTGAGTGAACGGGTGCAAGCATTTCGTCGCGAATTTGAAATCCCATCAGATAAGCTACAGGCGGTGTTTACTGCATCAATCGAGGAGTGTCGTCTGCGCACCAAGCAGTATATTTCCCTGCCGGATAATGAACACTTTGCGCTGGAATACGTCAGTGACAAACCCTGGAGCGGTTACAACTGGTATCGGGGGGGCTCTCACAGCTTGATACAGGTGAATAGCGGTCTGCCGATTACCATTGACCGCGCCATCGATCTGGGCTGCCACGAGGGCTATCCCGGCCATCACACTTATAATGCGCTCTTGGAGCAGTCTTTGGTGCAAGAGCGCGGCTGGGTGGAATACAGTGTCTATCCGCTGTTTAGTCCTCAATCCCTCATTGCAGAAGGCAGTGCTAACTACGGCATTGATCTGGCCTTTCCCGGCGAGGAAAAAAACCGCTTTGAGCGAGAGGTGCTCTACCCGCTGGCGGGCTTGGACCCACAGCGTGCGCAAAAATATGAGCGGGTGATGGCATTGGTGGATAAGCTCAGCTTTGCCGGCAATGAAATCGCAAGACAGTATATCGACGGTGAAATCCCCGGCGCGCAGGTGGCGCCCCTATTTGAAAAGTACACCTTGATGAGCCCGGCTAAAGCGCTGCAGCGCAAGGATTTTGTCGATGCCTACGGCGCTTATGTTATTAACTACAACTGGGGCAAAAAGCTGGTGGCGGATTATGTCGAACAGGACACCAGCAGTGCGGAGGAGCGTTGGCAGCGCTTTACCAAACTGCTGTCTTCGCCGCGTTTGCCCTCGTCCCTACACTGGTAGGGTGGGAAAATGCAGAGCGTGGTGCTGAGACATTACCTGCTTGCTCGCCCTGAGGCGGTTGAGGATTTTCCCTTTGGTCCCGAGGTCGCCGTGTTTAAGGTGAAGGGGCGAATGTTTGCCACTCTCGGTCGTTATCGCGAGGCGGATGCCACCAATTTGAAGTGTGACCCCGATGAGGCGCAAGCCCTGCGGGATATCTTCCCCGGCGTGTTGCCGGGTTACCATATGAACAAGAAGCACTGGAATACCGTTTTGCTCGATGGCACAGTGCCGGATTATGAAATAGAGCGGATGGTGGATCGCTCCTATGGCCTGGTGGTAAAAGGGCTGCGTAAGATTGAGCGGGAATCCCTTGAACTGGCCTACGGCATGGATACCCTCTACCGCTAGACCATCAGCAAATTAGCAAGACATTACTCAGGAGAGTTTGTGAACGAATTTATTGTCGATGTAACGGCAGAAAACGCCCAGCAAGTACTGATCGAAGAATCAATGAAGCGCCCGGTGTTGGTGGATTTCTGGGCCGACTGGTGCGAGCCGTGCAAACAGTTGATGCCGGTGCTGGAAAAGCTTGCCAACGAATACGCGGGCCAGTTCCTCCTGGCTAGAGTGAATGCCGACACCGAACAGATGATCGCCGGCCAACTGGGCGTACGCAGCCTGCCCACAGTGATGCTGTTGAAAGAGGGGCAGCCGGTAGATGGCTTTGCCGGAGTGCAGCCAGAGAGCCAGATTCGTGAAATGCTGGATAAATACTTACCCAAACCCTGGGATATCAAGCTGCAGCAGGCTCTTGCACTGATTGCCGAAGGCAAGGCCGATGAGGCACTGCCACTGTTGCGCCAGGCTTATAGCGAATCCTCTGAGCGTGTGGATATCGCCAAACAGCTTGCGGCATTACTGCTCGATCAGAATCGCGCACAGGAAGCGGAAACGGTGCTCGGAAAAATCCTCCTGGCGGATCAGGATGCTGAATACCAACAGCTGATGGCTCAGCTGGAGTTGAAGCAGCAGGCGGCGGATACTCCGGAAATCCAGGCGTTGCAGAAAGCTCTGGAACAGAACCCACAGGATTACGATGCCGCCTACCAGCTGGCCGTGCAGTACAGCCAGGCCAGCCGCCACCAGGAAGCGCTGGATCTGCTGCTGGATATTCTACGCCGGGATATGAATTTCTCCGATGGTGCGGCCAAGCAGGCATTCCTCGACATCGTGAAGAGCTTGGGGGCGGGTGATCCGATCGCCACGCAATACCAGCGCAAGCTGATGACGCTGATGTTCTGAGGTGTTTCAGAATTTTGCATTACAAAGGGGCCTTGGGCCCCTTTGTTTTATCCGCCAATCAAGAGTGAATAATTGTTATGTACAAGCTCTGTGTCTATATCCCCGCATCCCATCTGGAGACGGTGAAACAAGCCTTATTCCAAGCTGGTGCCGGTCGAATTGGGGACTATGACAGCTGTTGTTGGCAGGTGCTTGGCTGCGGTCAGTTTCGCCCACTTCCCGGGAGCCAGCCGTTTATTGGTGGCTCAGGGCAAGTGGAGCAGGTGGAGGAGTACCGGGTTGAAATGGTGTGTATGGATAATTATGTGGATACGGCCCTGGAGGCCCTGTATCGAGCCCACCCCTACGAAGAGCCGGCGTTTGATGTGTGGCGCCTGGATGAGCGCTGTGCCACAACGCATAAGCAGCGATAGGATGTAGATGCGAATCCTGTCACTTGAACCCCTTTATTAAGTGGGGGTTAGAGGTTATCCAGGGCCTGCTGGCGTTCCTGGCTCTTTTCTTGGAGTGCCTGTATTTCTTTTAAGATGTTAGAGAGACGATTGTCGCTAGAGTCACTCTCCTGCAAGCGTTGCGATTGCGGTTCTTGGGCTTGCCTTTTGGTGCCAGCCGCATCGGCGGGCAGGGTATTGATGGGCTTCACCCGGTGGATGCGCACTGAGGCCCCCAAGCCCTCTGGCACCGAATCAGAGAAATGCCAGTTGCCCTGGCGATCCTGCCAGCTAAATACTTCGGTGGTTGGCTTTTTTGACTCCTCGGGCAGGAGGCCACTGGATTCCACCAGGGTCTCAAACTGCTCGGCGGATTTTTGTGTGCTAGTGGTCACGGCTTGAACGGCGCGCTGGCCCTGCTGGCGTACTGTATCCAGAGTCTGCTGATCCGGCAGCCAGTCCTGAGGCGATATGATCGGCTTGCCATCGGGTCCGGGGATAAGCATGGGTAAACCCACGCCCACTAATAGCAGGACAGCGAGCATATAGGCGTATTTCATTGGAATATCCTTGTATTTCCGATATGCGGAAGAGGGAGCTGCGCTCCCGGCCGCTCAGCACGCGAAAACGCGGGTTACAGTTTTCGCGAGATAACGCCCCGGTGCAGCTGGTACTGACCAAGTTTGCTGTCGGCGAAATAATGCTCGAGGGTTTTGTGCATAATCGGGAACGCAATTTCTTTCCAGGGAATTTCCTCCTGGCGAAATAGCTCCACTTCTAACGATTCCGGCCCCGGTCCGAAATTGGTATCGGTCAGTTCACCGCGATAGATCAGGTAGACCTGGTTGATATAGGGAATGTCATAGACTGAGTAGAGGCCATCGACACGAATGTTGGCACGAGCCTCCTCCCAGGATTCCCGCAGCGCCCCCTCTTCACTGGATTCACCGTTTTCCATAAACCCGGCGGGCAGAGTCCAAAGCCCCAAACGTGGCTCGATAGCCCGCTTGCACAGCATGATCCGGTCTTCCAGGTAGGGTAGAACACCGACAATCACACGTGGGTTAATGTAGTGAATAGTCCCGCAGTTACCGCATAGGTGACGCGGGCGATCATCGCCTTCTGGGATGGAAAATGTGACGGCATCGCTGCCGCATTGGCTACAAAATTTCATTGCGTCAGTATACCTATGCAAGATTCCAGCGCCAGCTTCCAGCTTTTTGACGCCTATAGTTGATAGAGATATTGAAATTCATAAGGCGGTATCTACCCTGCCATGGCGCGTTTTTTATTTTTTGGGCTTGTGCTGGCGTTCTTGTCTGCCTGTGGCGGCAAAGACGATGAGCAAAAGGTGCCACCACCGCCTCCGGTCGAGGTATTGGTGGTGCGCGAACAGCCTGTGATTCCGCGCTTTGAATTTGTCGGCCGGGTGGAGGCCACCGATGAGTATAAGGTGCGCCCCCGCGTGCAAGGTTACATCGAGAGTCGTAATTTCAGGGAGGGGGAGACCGTCAAAAAAGGGCGCTTGCTATTCGAAATAGATCCACGTCCGTTTATTGCCGAACTGGACAACCAGAGTGCAAACCTGGAGCGCACTCAGGCATCCCTCCGGGTTGCCGAGCGCAACTATCGACGTGGCCGCACATTGGTGGCCACGGGTGCCATCAGCCAAGTACAGATGGATGAACTGATGGGGACTTTCGAAGAGGCCAAGTCCCAAGTAGATGCGGACCGCGCTAAAGTGGAAAGCGCCCAGCTCGATCTTTCCTTTACAAAGATTTATGCGCCTCTCACCGGTCGTATAGGTCGCACCCAATTTACCGAGGGCTCCCTGGTGGGACCCAATTCGGACCCGCTTACCACCATCGTCAAGATGGACCCGATCTACGTGTTGTTCGAAGTGCCGGAGGACCAACTTTTCGCCGTACAAGTGGATGCCGAGCGCCGCCGTCGCGAGGGTTTGCCCCCTACAGAATTGGATGTGCGTATCGAACTACCGGATGGAAACTTCTATCCCTATCCGGGCAAGATTGTCTTTATCGACAACCAGATTGACCCGAATACCGGCTCTGTGGCGGTGCGCGCACTTTTTGCCAACCCGGGAAGCCTGTTGGTACAGGGGCAGTTCGCGCGAGTTTCCATCCGCTTGTATACCGGCAGTGAGGCGCTCAAACCGCTGGTGCCGCAATCGGCGGTGATGGAGGACATGCAGGGGCGCTACCTCTTCGTGCTGGGCAAAAACAATATTGCGGAAAAGCGCTATGTCACTCTGGGCCAGCGCGAGGGAGAACTCTGGGCAGTCAACCGCGGTGTGGTTGTTGGTGAATCGGTCATTGTGAACGGTCTGCAACGGGTAGTTGCCGGCAAGCCGGTGACGCCGCAGAACACTCCGCGCAATCCCTACGATGTTGCGGACAAACCCGCAGAGCCCGCACGCGGCGGGAGTTCACCAGTACATATGCCGGGATCAAAGCAGCCCATGGGTACCGGCCGGGGAACGCTACTACCCGATGAAGGTAGCGAGAAGGGTGAACGCCCCCAATACGAGGGAGAGGCGGATGATTACAAGTAGCCCGGTTGCGGTGGAGGGGCTTATAGCGATTTTATGATCAGTGCTTTTTGTATACGGCGACCACGCTTCGCCTTTGTGATTTCCATACTGATCTCCCTTGCGGGCATCCTCTCCCTGCCGCTATTGCCGGTGGCGCAATTTCCAGAAATTACACCGGCGACTATTAATGTTGCCGCGAATTACGCCGGAGCCAGTGCCGAAGTGGTGCGCGATAGTATCGCCGTGCCAATAGAATCCCAGGTCAATGGGGTAGAGGGCATGGAATACATGTCTTCCACCAGCGGTAACGATGGTTCCTACAGTCTGACGGTAACGTTCAAATCCGGCTACGACGACGATATCGCCCAAGTGAATGTGCAGAACCGGGTGGAGCAAGCCACGCCACAATTGCCGGAAGACGTAAAGCGCGATGGTGTGGTGGTCTCTAAGCAGAGCACCACGTTGTTGTTGGTGGTGAATCTATTTTCCCCAGATCAGAAATTCGATGAACTTTTTCTGGCCAATTACGCCGAAATTTATTTAAAGGATGAGCTGGCACGCGTATTGGGGGTGAGCAGTGTCGTTATATTTGGTTCGCGCAATTACGCTATGCGCCTGTGGCTGGATCCGAACCGGATGGCCTCTCTCGATGTCACCACCCAGGATGTGATCAGTGCGGTACAGGCACAGAATATCCAGGTGGCTGCAGGGCAGATCGGCGCGCCGCCCATCCGCAAAGAGCAGCAGTTTCAATACAATATTCTTGTGCAGGGGCGGCTCATAAAGCCCGAGGAATTTGAGGACATTACCATTCGCGCCAAGCCTGATGGCGCCATGGTGAAAGTGAAAGACATAGCACGAGTGGAACTGGGTAGTGAGTCCTATTCCTCGTATGGCCAGCTGGATAACGAGGCATCGGCGGTGATCGGTGTCTACCAGCTGCCGGAAGCCAACGCGATCGATGTGGCCGATGGTATAAAAGCCAAAGTGAAGGAGCTGTCACAGCGTTTTCCCGATGGCTTGAAAGCGGAAATCCTCTACGATACCACCCTGTTTGTGGAGGCCTCCATCAAGGAGGTGGTGCGGACACTGTTTGTCGCCCTGCTCCTGGTTATTTTAGTGGTCTTCATGTTTCTGCAGGATTGGCGTTCTACCCTGATTCCTGCCATCGCTATTCCGGTTTCCCTGATCGGCACCTTTGCACTCATGCTGGCATTTGGCATGACTATTAATACCATCACTTTGTTTGCCTTGATTCTGGCTATTGGCATTGTGGTGGATGACGCGATTATTGTGGTGGAGAACACCCAGCGTCTTATGGGCGATGGTATGACGCCAAAAGAGGCCGCGCTGCAATCTATGCGCGAAGTGACCGGCCCAGTGGTCGCTACGACGCTGGTTTTATTTGCGGTATTTGTACCAGTGATGTTGATGCCGGGGATTACCGGCAAAATGTACCAGCAGTTTGCCGTTACTATTTCTATGTCGGTGGCGATCTCCTCCTTGAATGCACTCACCCTGAGCCCGGCACTCTGCGCCAGTATTCTCAAGCCGGGTAAAGATGGAGAGGTGGCCGGTATTAAAGAGACAGGGATTTTTGGTTTCTTTAATCGGTCTTTACACCATTCCACAAATTTCTATGTGGGTATGGTCAAAGCCTGCGTAAAAATTCCTCTAATCGGAGTGGCAACGATTATTGGGGTTTTCTTGTTGGCTTTTTGGTTGTTTATGAGTATCCCCACTGGGTTTATTCCCGATGAGGATCAGGGCACGTTTATGCTGCATGTGCAGCTGCCGGATGGTTCCTCCCTGGAGCGCACCGGGCCGGTTGTGGATCAGGTTACCGATATATTGCTGGAAGAGCCCGCCATGGCTCATGTGGTGGGGGTGCCCGGATATAACCTACTGACCAGCAGTGTCTCCTCCAACACCGCGATGATGTTTGCGGTATTAAAACCCTGGGATGACCGCCCCAGCGAAGCAGATCACCAGTTCGCGATTATGGAACGGGTCCAAAAAAAGCTGGCACAAATTCCCAATGCGCAAATTATGCCATTTGCTATTCCCCCGTTGCCGGGAATCGGCACTGTGGGGGGCTTTGAATTTGTGCTGGAGGATTTGCAGGGGCGCAGTATTACAGAGTTATCCCAGGTACTTTTCGATCTGCTCGGCGCAGCCAATCAGCGCACAGAAATCTCTCAGGCCTTCACCAGTTTTCAGGCCGCCACTCCGCAGTTGGAATTAAAAATCGACAAGGAAAAGGCCCATGTGCTCGGTGTCCCGTTGCCGGAAGTGTATTCCACACTACAAACTTTCCTGGGCGGCTATTACATCAATGACTTTAACTTATACGGCAAAGTATTCCGTGTTATCGCTCAGGCGGACGCGCAATTTCGCGATGATGAACAAAACTTGGCGGGTTTCTATGTGCGCGCGAATAGTGGGGGCCTGGTGCCAATCACCTCCGTCTCTACCATTGAGCCCGTAGTGGCCCCACAGACCATTACCCGCTACAACCTCTATAACAGCGTGACGATTAACGGCGCGCCGGCGCCGGGTTATTCCAGTGGTCAGGCGATGAATACCATGGAGGAGTTGGCTTCCAGGCTGCCTGAAGGCTATGGCTATGAGTGGACCGGCATTAGTTTGCAGGAAGTGACCTCGGGTAATCTGGCTCCCATTTTGTTCAGTTTGGCCATCGTATTTGTGTACCTGTTCCTGGTGGCCCAGTATGAGAGTTGGAGTATTCCCGTCGCGGTGCTCCTGTGTGTGCCCATTGCTATTTGCGGCGCCATGCTGGTGGTGTGGTTAGCGGGTTCCATTAATAATCTCTACACCCAAATCGGCTTGGTGCTGTTAATTGGTATGGCGGCGAAGAGTGCCATTCTGATTGTGGAATTCGCCTGTGTGGAGCGGGATAAGGGCAAATCCATTGCCGAAGCGGCCATCTCAGCCACCCGGTTGCGTTTCCGAGCGGTATTGATGACGGCTATGTCATTTATTCTCGGAGTGATACCGTTACTGGTGGCTACTGGCGCCGGTGCCGTGAGTCGTATCTCCCTTGGCTTGGTGGTGTTTGGCGGTATGTTGGCGGCCAGCCTGTTTGCCACACTGTTAGTGCCGGTGTATTACGCCTTGGTGCAAGCGATTCGGGAAAGGCTCAAAGGGGGCTATACCCCAGAGTCCCAGCAGGGGGCCCCAATGTCTGAGCGGCAGTAATCGGCCGAGAGTCGCAAATGGAGATTGCGGCATACGACTCGGTGTTATCACCGGGAATCAGTAAGATGAATGTTAGGGAGCCTCTAGGTGAAAGAGGTGGGACAAGTGTTTATGTTATCGATTATTGAAAAGAAAATTTCCCAACAAATTGAAGATCTGGAGGCGGGGGTTCCGACTGGGCCGGAGCTTTATGGCCACGCGGCTGTATTGATTGCCCTGACCAACGAGCCGGACCCTCATGTGGTACTTACCAAGCGCGCGGATACGCTTTCCACCCACTCTGGCGAAGTTTCCCTGCCCGGGGGACGATGGGATGCTACAGACCCCTCCCTGCAATACACTGCCTTGCGTGAAGCCGAGGAGGAGGTGGCTTTACCCATGAGTCGGGTGCGTATGCTCGGCCCCCTGTGGCCCCGTACCACCCGCTGGCAGGTGCATGTAACCCCTTGGGTTGGGGTCATTCCTGCCGACATTCACCTCAGCCCAAATCCCGGTGAATTGGATGCAATTTTCCGTGTACCACTATCCTTTTTCCTCGCCGATCCCCGTATCCGCACCGATCGAATCACTATTGATAATCAGGCTATTTACCTGCCCGCCTACCAGTTTGGCGAGTTTGAAATTTGGGGTTTTACCGCCGGAGTACTGACCGAGTTTCTGGTGAGAATATTGGGCGCCTCAATCGGGCGCAGGGACGATGTGCCATTGCGTGCCTTAAATTAGCCTTGATGTAAGTGTAATCTAGGGTTTTCTCTGGAATTTTATGATTGGGTACAGAGTTAATCTGATACGGTTTCGCCCAACTCATCCCATGCATCCATTAATAACTTTACCTGATCACGAGTGTTCGGGTCGGCAAAGAGAATTGGGAAATCAGGATCATCGACTAGCTTAACCTCTTCTCCGCGTCTGCATCGAATGAGCCAGTTGCCATCGACCTTGACCAATTCATCCCGGTATTCCGCGATTACTGCAATACGGTAGCCAGACCGGGTTGCATTTATTTCTACTGTAGTTGCCTTACCGGAAGCAGATTGCCCATCTTCAGAAAGATGATGTAGGGGTGAAGAGGTAATATGCCGACATCTTAGTTTATTGTGGATTAGCGCATAGCGCTCTAGCTTTTCCCTCCCACGAATTACACGACTGCCGTGTTGAAAGTGGCCATCAAGTGTAAACAGTGATGCCCAACCACGGGCATCACAATTATCAATTGTTAATGTGTACCGAGACAGAAGGTCGCTAATTGCAAATCGATCCCTGAACAACTGAAGTTCGTCCATTTTTTTACCTGATATTTAAATGAATGCTTGGCAAGCTGATGCTAATTAAAATAGTCACTGTTGCTAATTTTGATCGGTTGTTTGCGGCGGATATCTGCGCAGCGTAAAGCTGGCAAGATCGTTAGCCATCAAAAACCCTTTGTGCTCCCAGTAAAACGATTAGAATGTAATATTCTTGGCGAATGCGGTGAATACACAGCTTCGGGGTAAGTAAGTCATGCAAAATAACTTTGTACCGGGCAACCATCAAAGCGCTTTTTTTGAGTGGACGGCAAAGACTGATAATTTTTCGGTTAAAGAGCGTTGGTGGCGCTGGAAAGAGTTGATGGAAGTGGGTTTGCCGTATCGCTGTGAATTACAACTCAAGTCCCATCACAATGAGGAGTACTCAGGTGAATTTGCAGTCTCTGCTAACCTTGAAACTGGCGAGGCGTTTGCGCGCGCCTGTTTTTCTGGAAATACCTTCAAGCGCGCCAGTAACCACCTGAGTGATGGGTATAGTAACTTTACGCTAATTTACTTATTGGCGGGCAGGGGAGCCATACAGCGAGGTAAATATTTCACTCCAATGAATGCCGGCGGCCTTTACCTGGTGGATTTGGCGCAGACAATTACCCATGATTTGGTGCACGAAAGTCGCTCATTGCTGTGCCGTATCCCCCGAGGAAAAATCGAGAAGTATTTCTTGGGGCCAGAGGATAGTCGCCCTCTGGAAATTGATGGTAGTCGCGGTCCTGGTTTATTACTACGCAATTATTTGTTGTTGTTTCCCCAAGCAAAACAACAGTGTGCCTTTGTGGCACCGGAAATACTTTTCAATCCGATCTCGGATTTAATTATTGCCTGTCTGCAGGAGAGGCGTGGCAATTTGCCGTCCGAATCGGAAAGCCCCAGTCGGCTTAACACTATTTTTCGTGGGGCTTGCCAGTTGATACATAAACACTGTCGCGACACCGACTTATCTGCCCGCCAGTTGGCGGTCTCTCTGGGTATTTGTCCCTCTTATTTGCACAGGGCTTTGCGCTACCACCAAACCTCCTATGTGAGCCTGTTGAGGCGTGCCAGGATCGAGGCGGCATCGGCACAACTTCTGTCTACAGGCCGCGATGCCAGTATTTTACAGGTGGCATTCAATTGTGGATTTAATGGTACCAGCCAGTTTTCCCGAGCGTTTAGGGAGGAATTAGGCATTAGTGCTTCTGAGTTTGTGAAGCGTTCATTTGCTGAGAAAGAAGAATTGTTAAAGCTTGAAGAGTGAATTTTCAGTGTTAAGAGTGTTGGTTTATCGGTGAGATGGTTGTTTAAAACGGCATCAAAAAATATCAGCCGGGCCACTCAGTTTATGACTGACTCATCAAATTTCTGCCAGGCGTCGAGTAGGGTGTTTATTAAACTTGCTGACTCCGGATTTGCGTTTATTAGTGAAAATTCTGGATCACCAGGTAAATCAAACGCCTCCGTACTCCGGTGCTGGAGCAGCCGGTTGCCGTGAATGTTGACCAGCTCATTATCAGCCACCCGGCCAAAACCACATGGTACCTGAGGGGTATCGCTTCGTAGTTGCTTTACCGGCGATGCTCGATCTCTCGGGAGCGACTATATAGAGCGGTGAGGAAGTGATATGCCGAGTGCCATAGCTGATGGCGGATATGTATCTATTGATGTAGTTTCTGTCACCCCTTAATCCTTAAAGTGCCGTTATCAATGCCCCCATTTTCCGTAAGCAGAGGGACCTAACTCCCGGCCTCGCGGTCATTGATGCACAGAGTGAGTCTTGCGAGTCTTTCAACACATGGTTGAAAATCACCCATGATGTTTCTAAGTGAGCTGTTTGGGTGAGAAGATGGATCCGGAGGCAAAAAACCACAAGAGATAAAGACCTTTATTTCACTCTGTTGTCCATACAGATCGTGTCTGATTGGATAATGGTTTTTTATGTGGTTGAGTAATCCAGTGATTCCGAAGGATAAAGCTGCTAATAGGAAGCCAAAAGAGATTTAATTATTTTGGTAAAGCGCTGTACTTTTACGGGGGGGCTTTTTGAAAATAGGTGCATATAGTGAATCGGAGTTGAAGCCACTGTAACCACATGCTCCAGTGAACCATTACGAATAAATTTTTTGGCAGTCATGTCAGGTAATCTGGCAATTCCCAGCCCCACCTCTGTCATTTGCAATATATCGTGAAGGGAATTACAGCGAATCCTTGGTGTAACCCGAATTATATTTTTATTGCCAAGGTCATACTTTACTGGAGTACCCTGCCAGTCATTGGCTATATGCTCCCATTGGCGTAATTCGCAGAGTTCGTCAGGTAGACCACCTTGCTTTTCTATATACTTGGAGCTGGCATAGAGACTTTCTTGAAGAGTACCCAGTTTAGATACCTTGGCCGATTGCATATCCAGACTGCCCACCCGGATTGCCAGATCCACCTGGGATTCAATCAAATCTATGGGGGCATCGTCAGCCAGCAAGCGAACACCGAGCTGTGGATGTTGTTCTGTGAGCTGCGCAATTGCCGGAACAATGACAGGTTCGCAGAGTGCGAGAGGTGCCGTCACTGTCAGCGTACCCGAGAGCTTTTCACTGGTACTTTTTAAGTCTGTCAGGGCAGCGTTATAGATATCCCGGATTTCACGGCAGTGAGTGTAGAACTGGGTGCCGGATTCCGTTAAGGAAAGTGCCCGTGTACTACGGTAAAGCAGCCTGGTGCCGAGATCCTCCTCTAATCGGGTTACCGCCTGGCTAATTGCCGACTTGGTGCGTGCCAGATTGTCGGCCGCAGCAGTAAAGCTGCGCGCCTCTACAACAGCCAGGAATACCTGCATGTCCTCAAGATTGGGTTTCATTGTTCAATTTTTCTAAACACTAATTTGATTGAATCTCTGTTTATCACAGAGGTGGAGCTGGGGCAATATGCCCTCAGACCGTCAATACTGAGTTATCGAAAAAAGGAATCTCATATGAGCAAGGTGTTAATTGAAAAAACCATAGTGGCTAGTGAGCAGTGGAAGTCATTTTTCAATCAGGGAAATGCAGAAGGTTGTGCCTCTATGTATGAGAAGGAGGCGCAAATGGTGGCCAAGCCATTTGGTTTGTTCCAAGGGCGAGAGCAAATACAGGCTTTCTGGAAAAATTTAGTCGCGCAGGGGTTCTCAGATGTGACTTACCTGAATACTAAAATTGAAGCAATAGATGATTCGTCAACGGTGCTTTCTAGCCACTGGGAAATGAACAATGCACAGGGAGTAATCACGCGGGAACTCTGGGTCCTGCAGGATGATGGGACCATGCGCCTGCGTGAAGATCATTTTGAAGCTATAGATCCAAATGCTAAATAATTGAATAGAAATCCAAGAGCCCTGGAATGGCTTCTCGCAGGGAAAATAGAGGAATATTACAATCTAATATTGGGGCCCATTGCTGGTCTACAAAACTGGATCGTAAATCGTTAACTAGAGGGGCTGTTATCGGTTTCGATAGATGTCTTCAGGCTTAAAAATGCGCTTAGCATATGTCCAGAATGATTTATATCCTTGGCGACTGTGTAATGGTTCTCCAACGAGTAAGTTTCTTTTTTTGCCGGGCCTTTTCTTTGAAAGACCTTTGCTGTCATATGCTCGGCTACCATATGGCTGAGAGTTGAGGTAACAATGCTTCGATGAAGTCCGCGGTAAGCCAGATATAGCGCGCAACGACTTCGGTATTGAAGGAAGAGGAGCAGAGTCGAGAAGCTCACCGGTTGTATACTCGATCGGAATTTATTTGAAGGCCAGCTTTTGGCAAAATTGCACGAGATAGACTGGGGCGGTTTGGTGTCTCTGGAGATGCTCTAGGTACTTTCAATGGCGCATTTTATTTGCCCGGATTTTTCGACATTTGCTTTCATAGTAAGTAGCTTCGTGAATGACGTAATGCAAATAAAAATGAAGTCTTCTATATGGTGCGATTAGGTGTAAAAAATATACATTTCTGCCAAATGTTAAGGTTTGGCGGGGAATCCATGTGAAACTATATTGACGTTTAAGGAGTAATCCTCTTCTGTTGTAATAAGTGAAGTTCAATAATCGTGGCTATTCTTTTAGAGTCCCCTTAACTTAGTAAATAAGTGCATGAAGCGTACTTTGGAGATGTTATGAAAGGTCCGAGCCCTGAAGAAAAAAGCCCCAGAAAAGGGTTCCCAAGAACGGGATATTTAAAGAACTATATCACCTCTGAAAACATCTCAGTTGGAGATTATACCTACTATGATGATGTGAAAGGCCCTGAGAGGTTTGAGCATAATGTGTTGTATCACCACCCTCATATTGGAGATAAGCTTTTAATCGGGAAGTTCTGTTCTATTGCGCAAGGCGTAAAGTTTGTTATGAATGGGGCGAATCATAATCTGTCTGGTTTTTCGACCTACCCCTTTTATTTATTTTCCAATGGCTGGGAGAGAGGGGCGCCAGCTGCGGACCTGCTGCCTTATAAAGGAAATACTCTTGTTGGCAATGATGTTTGGATCGGTTTTGAGGCGACCATCATGCCTGGAGTAACCATTGGCAGTGGCGCCATTATAGGTACTAGGACTTTGGTGGCTAATGATGTTCCGCCTTATAGTATCGTGGTGGGTAATCCAGCTAAGGTCATTAAATATCGCTTTGATGAAAATACAATTGATGCACTATTAGATATTGCTTGGTGGGATTGGAGTGCAGAGAAAATCACAGAAAACCTAGAGCTTATAGTGGGTTGCGATCTCGCAGCGCTTAAACGAGTGAGTGTCCATGCCGATTAAGGGTGGAGGCAGCTGGTGGGGTATAAACCAAAAAAAGGGTAAGTCACATATTGTCAAAAGAAAGGTGCGGCAAGGGCTTAATGCCCCCTTAGCTCAATTCAGCTTATGTTCTGTTTTAAGGCGCGATATGGTTATTTTTTTGGGATTCCTCTTTAATTATGTAAAAACGGACAATAGATGTTTAGTGCATTTTTACAGTTCTTGGTGAAGTTAGATTAAGCGAATCACGTTCCATTATAAGTAGGCGATATATCGAGAATGCCTGTCCAATATATTCCCCTTTTTAGGACGCCTATATAGCTCATTGAATCTGGGTTTTTTTTGAGTGAAAAAAGTGATCCATCATGCCGCCTACCTCATTGCCGGCATGGGTGCGACTAAACTGAGTGAGACCCTATTTTCTCTCTGGAGCTCTATTCGTATGTCAGGAAAACTTCAAGGCAAGGTCGCCATAGTCGTCGGAGGCAATGAGGGTATTGGTGAAAGCACGGCCCATCGCTTTGCAGAAGAGGGGGCCAAGGTCGCTATTCTGGCGCGGAGAGAGCTGGAAGGGAAAACGGTTGAGCGGGCTATTCGATCGTCTGGCGGTGATGCGACCTATATCCCCTGTGATGTAACAGGCACTTCAGCGGTTACAAAAGCAGTTTCCGAGGTGGTTGGTTGTTATGACGGCATCAATATACTGTTTTACAGTGCGGGTACCGGTGCAGCCGAGATGTTCCCTGAGGAGCCTTTGCAGGAGTGGGAGGACGTCTTCAGGGTAAACCTGACGGGTGTTTTTCTAATGTGCAAAGCGGTGTGGCCCTATTTGATAGGCGCCGGGGGTGGCGCCATCATCAATATTTCTTCTCTCGCGGCACTCAGTGCCCCTACCGATAGCCAGCTGGATCAGGTTGGGTTTCTGCCCTCTGCTTCTTATTATGCCTCCAAGGCGGGAGTGGAGGCGTTTACCCGCTACATAGCAGGGATTGGTGCCCGTCATAATATTCGTGCCAACTGCTTAAGGCCGGGGCAGATATTGACACAGACGGTGACTTCCCCGCAGGGCAAACATATTTTTTCCAGCGTACTTGAACCCGCGCAAATGCTACAGGGGCCTGGTTATCCTCTTGATGTAGCCAATGCTGCCGTCTTTCTGGCCTCTGAGGACTCCCGTTTTATTACCGCGGATACGATTAATGTGGATGGCGGTTTGGTGGCTAAGGTCTGAGGTCTGGTGATTAGGTAGTCGGTTCTGGGGAGGGAGTCCTGCGGGCATATGCGGTTGAGCATCTATATAAGTCCTTCCGTCTATTTATAATAGGCGCCAATTTTCCCTTCCGGAACCGATTATGCCGAGACCTAAGTCCACCGTTTCTCTGGATGAGGTGCACTGGGGTGCGCTGAAGACACTCTTCCCCTATTTGCTTGAATTTCGCCGCGCTGTGGCCCTTGCACTCTTGTGCCTGATCGGCGCCAAGGTCGCCGGTGTCACTCTGCCGTTTATTCTTAAACACATAGTCGATGACCTGGATAACGTAGGAGGCCTGGCCCAGGCCGTGGCCCTGCCATTGGGGCTTTTGCTGGCCTATGGTGCGGTGCGATTTTCCAGCACCCTATTCGGAGAGTTGCGGGATACGATCTTTGGTCGTGTGACTGAGCGTGCCCAGCGTCGGGTTGGACTGGAGGTTTTTCAGCATCTGCATAAACTCGACCTAGATTTTCACCTGGACCGCCGCACCGGGGGGTTGTCCAGGGATATTGAGCGCGGTAACAGTGGCATCGGCTTTCTAATGCGCTTTATGGTATTTAATATTGTGCCGACCCTGGTGGAAATCGCCATGGTCGCAGGACTGCTTTGGTGGAATTACAGTGGTGTATTTGCTCTGGTTGTTGTGTCTGCCGTGGTTGTTTATATCAGTTTTTCTGTTGTCGCTACTGAGTGGCGTACACGTTTTGTCAGGGCGCTCAACGAAGCGGAGTCCCAAGCCAGCAGCCGTGCGGTAGACAGTCTGCTCAACTATGAGACGGTGAAGTATTTCGCTAATGAAAGGCATGAATCGAGCCACTACGATCGCGAGCTGGCGGTATGGGAGCGGGCCCGGCGCAAGAATCGCTTGTCGTTGTTTAGTCTGAATACCGGCCAGGCTCTGATTATTGCCATTGCTATGTGTGCCGCCATGGTCCTTGCTGCTATGGGTGTGGTCAAAGGAAAGATGACGATAGGCGATTTTGTCCTGGTCAACGCCTTTATGATGCAGATATTTATCCCGCTAAATTTTCTCGGCTTTGTCTATCGGGAAATGAAAGGTGCACTTGCCAATATCGAGAAAATGTTTTCACTGCTTACGGTGAAACCGGCTGTGGCGGATACCCCTGGGGCGCCCAGCTTGCAGGTGAGGGAAGGCCGTATTGATTTTGAAGCCGTACAGTTTGGCTACAACGATAGCCGCGAGATTCTCAGTCAGGTGAGCTTTTCAGTACTGCCGCGCCAGAAAGTCGCCATTGTGGGGGCCAGCGGGGCTGGTAAGTCCACCTTGTTTAAGTTGTTGTTTCGCTTCTATGACGCCAGTGGTGGTGCTATCCGTATTGATGGGCAGGATATACGCAGCATCAGCCAGGAATCCCTGCGCCGCGCTATTGGTGTGGTGCCCCAGGATGCGGTGCTGTTCAATCAATCGATCCGAGAGAATGTGCGCTATGGACGGGTGGATGCCACCGATGAAGAGGTGATGGCTGCAATTCGCCATGCCCAGCTGGCAGATTTTGTTGAGCAGCTTCCCCAGGGGGTGGATACCCTGGTGGGGGAGCGAGGTCTCAAGCTTTCCGGTGGCGAGAAACAACGGGTTGCCATAGCGCGGGCCCTGCTCAAAAAACCACCAATTATGATATTTGATGAAGCCACCTCCTCTCTAGACAGCCGTTCTGAGCGCGGTATTGTCGCCTCTTTACAGGAGATTGCCCGCGAGCAAACCACCTTGGTGATTGCCCATCGCCTCTCCACGGTTGTGGATGCGGATAAAATTTTAGTGATGGATCAGGGCAGGATTGTGGAGCAGGGCTCCCACGGTCAGCTACTGGAGCAAGACAGCCACTACGCAATGTTGTGGCGTATGCAGCAACAGGAACGCACGCCGGTTATGGGGGAGGAAAGTCCAGAGGCTCCTCAGTTTGTCGGCCCTTGAGGGCCCTATCTTGATAAATGTGCGCAGCCGGACTAATGTGGCGCCGACACAAAAAAAGATAGGCAGAGCGATATGACCATTCCCTTTCACACCACCAAAATCGCTGCCGCGCTGCTAGCCCTGGCGCTGGTGGGTGGCTGTAGTAAAGACAAGCAGGCCGAGGAAATCTCCAATGACGAAGCGGAGGCACAGATTGTTGAATCCGAGACGGTCGCGCCTCCCGCAGGGCAAACCATTGAAAACGCCAACAAACGTTTTGATATCTATGTACCGGTAGAGCTCACCGCGGATATGAGTGATCTCACCGAGAATCAGCGCAAGATGATCGGTCTGCTCATCGACGCCAGCCAGATTATGGACCGCCTGTTCTGGTTGCAGTCCTATGGCCCGGCAGAAGTACTCCTGCCGGATATTGAGGACAACCGTGCACGCAAGTTTGCCGATATCAATTACGGCCCCTGGGACCGCCTCAATGACAACAAGCCCTTTATTACAGGCTACGGACCCAAGCCTCTGGGCGCCAATTTTTACCCGGCGGACATGACCCGTGAAGAATTTGAAAACTGGGACCAACCGGGAAAAGACGGCCTCTATTCCCTGGTGCGCCGTAATGATGCCGGCAAGCTGGAGCTGATTCCCTACAGCAAAGCTTACAATGCCGATCTGAAAAAAGCTGCGGATATCCTGCGTCAGGCCGCCGCGCTGGCAGAAAATAAAGAATTTGCCAATTACCTGACCATGCGTGCAGACGCATTACTTACCGATGATTTCCGTCCCAGTGATATGGCTTGGATGGATATGAAGGAAAATGCAATCGATGTAGTGATCGGCCCCATTGAAAACTATGAAGACCAGATGTTCGCCTATCGTACCGCTTATGAGTCCTACGTACTCCTCAAGGATAAAGAGTGGAGTGAAAAGCTGGCTAAGTTTGCCGCATTACTACCGGAGTTACAGAAAGGTCTTCCGGTAGAGGACAAGTACAAATCCGAAGAGCCCGGTACCGACTCCGACCTGAATGCTTACGATGTGCTTTACTACGCCGGCCATAGTAATGCGGGTTCCAAGACCATCGCCATCAACCTGCCCAATGATGAAGAAGTCCAGTTGGCCAAAGGGACGCGTCGCCTACAGCTGAAAAATGCAATGCGGGCGAAATTCGATAAGATCCTGGTGCCCATCAGTGAAGTCTTGATTACCCCGGCTCAGCGCAAGCACATTACCTTCCCCGCCTTCTTTGCCAATACCATGTTCCATGAGGTAGCCCATGGCCTTGGTATTAAGAAAACTGTGACGGGTGGTGATAACGTTCGTCAGGTATTGAAAGAAACCTCCTCCTCCCTTGAAGAAGGCAAGGCGGATATTCTCGGTCTGTATATGGTGACCCGTCTGCATGAAAAGGGAGAACTTGATGAGGGTGCGTTGATGGACAACTATGTCACCTTCCTCGCCGGTATCTTCCGTAGTGTTCGTTTTGGTGCTGCCAGCGCGCATGGTAAAGCCAATATGATGCGCTTTAACTTCTTTAAGGAGCAGGGTGCTTTTAGCCGTGATCCAGAGAGTGGGCAGTACAGCGTAGATTTTGAAAAAATGCAGCAGGCTATGACAAACCTCTCTCGTCTAATCCTTACTATTCAGGGGGATGGTAACTACGAGCAGGCCAAAACGCTGCTGGCGGAGAAAGGGGTAATTGGCCCGGAGTTACAAGGCGATCTCGATCGACTGGCTGAGGCGAATATCCCGGTTGATGTCACCTTTATTCAGGGTAAAGAAGTACTTGGGCTGAAATAAACTCTATCGAGTGATTCTTTTGAAAAAGCCCGGCAGTTGCCGGGCTTTTTTATAATCTAGTTATTTTACTTCTGTGACAATTTCATCCCTTGGGATTGATTCTATTCATAATTTAATTGCCAATGTAAATTGAGCTTAAACAGTTAGTAGAGTTAAAGCAGACCGCAACGCTACTGAGACGCTGGTGCGGTTAGATATTTAGCGTGTTGTAAAGTCTCTTTCATAACATTTTAAGGACACAATATGGAAAGGATCTTATACACCGGTACTAAAAATGCCTCCAGTTGGGCATTTCGTGCCTGGCTATCTTTAAGAGAAGCTGGTATTGAATTTAAAGAGCGGGTGGTTGATATTCGCAGGCCGCAGAGGTTCGATAATCTGCAGAGAATTACTGAATTTTCACCTTCTGCATCGGTGCCGGTATTGATTGATGATGGGTGTGCGATTTTTGATTCCCTGGCGATTATGGAGTACGCCAACGACATCAGTGGTGGAGGCTTGTTACCGGCGCACGCTTTACTGAGAGCAAGAGCGCGCTCCCTGTTAAGTTGGCAGCACGGGGGACTCTCCGGGCTTTGCCCCCGTCTTTCCTTCGAAAGTGCCTTTTATCCCGAGACTCGCCCAATGACGGATGAAGAGCACAATGATACAAAGCGGCTTTTTAGGTTTTTGGAGCAAGAGCTTGTACAGGGTGGTGGTCCCTATTTGTATGGAGACTTATCTCTGGCAGATTTAGCGCTGGTGCCAACCGTAATCAGGATTTATAGCCATTCCCCCCAAGTTCATTCTTGGCCACTCACACATCAATGGATAATGAGGCTTTTGAGTAGGGAGAGTGTGGAGGAGTGGATGTCTGCAGCGAGAGACCTGCCGCCAGTTATTCTTAATGACTACCGATAGATGCCGTATAGCCCCCTTCATCCTCTTAAAAGGGGTTAATGGCTTTATCGATGACAGGACAGTTACCATCTAACAGTTTATATTTCTGGGTGGCGTATTTAGCCAGGAAAAAGAAGGAGGTTGCGAATTTTTTGCGGAGAAATCCTCAAATGTGAACCGATAGAATGTCCCAGACAAAAAGACGACTAAAATGGGTTGGGGTATATAAAAAGCTCGCCCGATGGAGTTGGGCGTACAGTATTTAAATATTAAGGATAATTATTCAGACAATGAAAATACCAGCCCTGATTTTCGCTTTTCTTTTTTGTCAGTGCGTGCAAGCATCCTGCCAGTTGGAGGAGTATGAGCGTTTTCTGAATACCCAGAGCCTGGTGATGCTGGAGGCGTCTGTGCAGTTGTTTGAAGAAGATAGAGGGAAATTTAAAACAATAAAACCCTTTGTGAAGCTGGAGGTTAGAAATAACAAACTGAAAGTGTATGTTGCTAAAAAGCTGAATGAATTAAATCCAGAAGTGTTAAATATCAAGGGGCCAATAGCTAATTTTGTACCCAGTGTGTCTGTTCAAATTATGCAGGATGGTTCGATTCGGGATAAAGTCGATTTGGCAATGTCCGATGATCCATTTTATCGAAGTGAAAAAAACGCGATGAAGCCGGTTGAAAGATTGTACCTGTATCATGAGGGTATGACGGAAGAGGAGAAGAAGCGTTTTCTTTCTGCTAGAAATTCACTGAGTAAGCATATGGAAAGCAATGAGCAGTTCGCGTTTATGAAACGGGCATTTACCACGTCGCTAGAGAAGGTCTGTCCTGTCGATTGAGTGGTATTTAAAATAACGATGTTCATGTCTTGGCATGGCGAGTATGGGGTCGATATTTTTATCAGGCTCTCTTAAAGATCTGGTTTCTAGTTGGGCGCTCTCAGGTCTCACCTGGTCTCAATGCTACCAAGATACCTAACCCCGGGCTCCTTGTGGCCCTGCTTTAGGTATCTGTCCACACTATGTTAGAAATGACAGGTAATAGAGAACCCAAGATTACGGGGATCGACAATAGCGGCATAGCCTTGAGGGTAGCGTCCGCCGACAGGCTCTCGGCTTACCTGCGCATCTTCATCGAAGGCGTTATTGATAAATCCAGCGATAAACCAGTTGTCTTGCTCAAAATTGATATTGAATCTTGCTACGGCGTAATCCCCGGTGATACGCTCCTCGGTGTTGGTGAAATCTCCATAGTATTTTCCAATATAATTGGCAGAGAGGCCAATGCTGAAGGCATCACTGATGCCAGTATCGGACACCAAGATTTGCAGTTAATCCAGGTGCGGAGTTCAATTCGTTACCATCGGTATCCGAATAGCTTTCTCCGGCATCAATGATCTCACTTTCCAGTAATCCTAATCCTGCCCTTATCTCAAGCTGCGTGTGAGGCATAGCAATGGCTTCAAGCTCAGCGCCATAAGTTTCAATTTTCTCTCTATTGATAATGACTTTGGAGGAACTCAAGGCCCGGTAACCGGGGTCGTCGTTGTAGAATATATTTCCGCTGAGATTGATATTGCCATTGGCTAAAGTACTGCGTCCACTGATCTCATAGGTATTGACCGTTTCCTCATCGTAGTAATAGTAATTACCCACATTAAAGTACAGTGCCCCCGCCCGCGGCGCTACAACCTTTGAGCGCACTGATACGATGTTCAAGAGCAACCTGAATCTATATTGTCGAGTGTGTCCCGTGATCTTTATGACAATCTTATTCAGGATGTATTGCGGAAATTTCTCCAGGCTGCCAAGCGTTTGACCGTGTATTTACCCAGCTCTGGTGCACAGGCGGCACCACTTAGCTGGGAGCAGGTGGATCCGTAAACGCATCAATCGACATGTTGGTTTGCGAGTAAAGATGAAAAAGGCCAGCTGTTAACTGAAAAATTCTTACTCTCCAGGGTTGGAGATTTCTTTGACTATCTACACCGCACGAAGGCATCCCTGGTGGTGATGGGCACGATGCGATTGTCACTTATGTCTTGGGTGTGGTTTCCGCACTGTATTTTACGGCACTGATTTCTGAGCTTGTTATATTCCTGCCGACTTGGTTCAGGGATTGGTTGGCTTTACGTAAAGGTAAAAATTGCAAGCGCTATTGGTTGGATTTCCACAATGTATAGGGTATCACTGCGCTGCCATTTCATCTGCTGATCGATTTTACTGCTTTTGTGTTTGCTTTTTATGACCCTCTTTTCGAAGCCTTACAATTAGTAGTTTATGGCGATACTGCCATGTTCACACGGCCCCCGACCCAGAAGGTCAGGTCTCCCAGCGATCTGGCAACCATTGCTGAGTTGGAGCGCGCAGTTCAGGCGAGAGAGCCTGAATTCCAGTTGGCGGAGATTCTTTTTATGAATCTGGATAGCACCAACCCACGTATCCGGATAGGTGGTCCTATCGAGGGCTACATTGTTCGAGGTGCGGAGTATGCCTATGCGGTGGATAACCCATTTACTGCACAAGTGCCCTACAGCAGTATTTTGCCCAACCATGTAAATGGCTATAGCGGGATAGTTGTGAGCTTGTTTAGTTTCCATTTTGGCAGTTTTGGCAGTAAGCCGGTGCGTTGGATTTATTTCTCACTGGGGATTATGGGGGCGTTGATATTTTTATCGGGAAATCTTTTGTGGATTAAATTCCGGCGTAGAAAGCATAGGGGTGGGGAGTGTATTCCTGCACAAGTCAACGCTTCTGTTCCTATGACGAGGCTTACCGTGGGAGTTTGTTTGGGTACAGTTTTAGGTTTTGCGATGTGTATACTTGCGGCTAAATGGCTACCGCACTGGCAAGTTGATATCGGGTTTTGGCAGCAGGCGGCGTATTATGCAGGTTTTATGGTTGCGATTTTCTGGTCATTTTATCGCAGGCCAGTTATTGCCGCGCGCTAGCTGCTTACTCACTAGCATTGGGGTGCTCTTGATCCCTCTTAGTGAGATTCTAACAATTACTTTAAATAATACAGTTACATTGTGGCCTGTAGAGATGAGTGCATTGCTGGTTGGCTTTTGTTGTTAATGGTATACCGGCATTTGGGGGAGGGAATCTGTCAGATAGAGCCAGATAGTGTCTGGGCAGATGGCTCCTCCGTATTATTGATAAGCAAGGACACCACTGAAGCGATCTCCCCACCGCCTGTAGGGCGTTTATCGGAAAGTGTCTAAGGGCTTCATTGAGTAACGAGTTCACGGAATTATTTAGGGGCAATTTTATTGGCTGCATTTTTTGTGCTCTCCGCAATAGTTTGTGGTAAAGAGAGCTTCTGTATAACTATTACAGTAAGCTGAGGGGTATTCCGTTCAGTGGTGGCAATGGTGATGATGCCGTGGAGGGCGAGTAAATGGAGCTTAGTATTTATCAGGTCGATGCCTTTGCGGCTGAAGTGTTTGCAGGTAATCCGGCTGCGGTCTGTCCTCTGGATACGTGGTTGCCTGATGCACTGATGCAGAGAATTGCTGAGGAAAATAACCTTTCGGAAACGGCGTTCTTCGCTCCCGAGGGGAGAGGAGGCTACAGATTGCGGTGGTTTACACCCGAGGCAGAGGTTGATCTTTGTGGCCATGCGACTCTGGCTGCCGCGCATGTGCTCTTTAAGCATTTATCTTATACAAGGTCCGTTATCCATTTCGAGACCCGCGGTGGCACATTGAAGGTCGAGCGCAGTGAGCGGGGTTATAAAATGCGCTTTCCATCCACTGTCCCCAAGCCTATCAACTGTCCGCAAAACCTGGCAGATGCCTTGGGTATAACCCCTGTACAAACCCTGGCGGCGTTCGATTATATAGTGGTGTTGGACAGCGAGGCTGAATTGAAGCGTGTAACCCCCAATTTTACGAGACTTGCTGAACTGGATTTACGAGGTGTTGTCATTACTGCGCCAGGGGATCGCTGTGATTTTGTCAGTCGCTGCTTCTTCCCCAAGTTGCGAGTGAATGAGGATCCAGTTACCGGATCTGCACATTGTGAGCTCGCCCCTTATTGGAGTCGAGTATTGGGGAAATCAACGCTCAACGCTGTCCAGCTGTCACAGCGGCGCGGTGTACTTACCTGTGAGGTTGTGAATAATGAGGTGATACTGATTGGCCAAGCGGTGGATTATATGCGTGGTCAAATAATCTTTTAAATGATGCTTAAAA
The DNA here is from genome assembly GCF_041447225.1 of Microbulbifer echini. Classification (NCBI taxonomy): domain Bacteria; kingdom Pseudomonadati; phylum Pseudomonadota; class Gammaproteobacteria; order Cellvibrionales; family Microbulbiferaceae; genus Microbulbifer; species Microbulbifer echini. Next base: position 151,703 of record NZ_JBGMEL010000003.1, read on the forward strand.
TAAACAAAGCCCCAAAAATCGGGGCTTTGTTTATTCGGAACGATGCTTAATTAGGGTTGGTTTATAGGCACCGCACAGGCGAGATAGACATCGAGCGTGTTGTTGATCAGATCAAGGCCATCAAGACTCAACCGCACCTGGTTAAAGTCCGCCAGGGTATTGGCCAGCAATAGGCGGTGATTGTAGGCACCATTCACCTTGAAAGGCGCTAATTGATAGCCGCTAATGCTCTCACCTGTGGCGGTTCCATCAAGATAGGTACTGATGGTAATACTATTCAGGTAAATAAGATCCAGCAGAGCATTGGCATTCTCCACCAGGAAGCTGACCATATAGCGACCTGTCTTCACGCTGTTATGGTTGACCTGAATATAAGTGCTACCCCCAGCGCCACTGACTACTTCCATCCTGGCGGCATCAGCGGGTAGGCCGTTACTTATCTTGGCTGCAGAAATTACTGAACAGCCATCGCAGGGGGCATTGATCCCATACTCTAGCGCAATGCTGGCGCCCTCCATTACTTCAAGACCCTCGAAGGTCGTGCAGGAGAGGATGGTGTCGAAGTCACAGGCATCGCCAACGCCGTCCTGGTCAGAGTCTTCCCGGCCGGGATTCCAGGTTTGCGGACAGTTATCGATGTTATTGTCTGCCCCATCGTTATCCACATCGGGGTCGCAGGCATCGCCCAGTCCGTCTCCATCGCTATCGGTTTGTGTAGGATTGGAAATAGCTGGGCAGTTATCTGCGCTGCCATCCGAGCCGTCATTATCCGCGTCACTATCACAGACATCGCCGTTGCCATCGCCATCCCCGTCTGTCTGATCCGGGTTTGGCACTTGCGGGCAATTGTCCATGCTGTCCTCAATGCTGTCACCGTCGAGGTCGCCATCGCAGTTGTCACCAGAGCCATCGCCGTCGCTATCGGTTTGGTCGTTGGGTACAAGGGGACAGTTATCCTGACTGTTATTGGTGCCGTCACCATCCCAGTCGTTGTCACAGGCATCGCCACTGCCATCGTTATCCTGATCGGCCTGATCCGGGTTGGCGGTTGCCGGGCAGTTGTCCTCCCCGTCGTCATACCCATCGCTGTCGCTATCGGTATTTGTGTCGCAGGCATCGCCGATACTGTCCCCGTCGCCATCCTTCTGGAGAGTGTTGGAGATATGGGGGCAATTGTCATTTGCGTTTTCGATGCCGTCATTATCCAGGTCGGAATCACAGGCATCGCCCAGGGTGTCTCCATCGCTGTCTTGCTGGTTGGCATTGGAGGCAAAACGACAGTTGTCGATCAGGTCATTGATACCGTCGTTGTCATCGTCGGTATCACAGATATCACCGAACTCATCCCCATCGTTATTTTCCTGATTTTGGTTGGGAGTTGCCGGGCAGTTGTCGGCCTGATTATCGCTGCCGTCACCATCCAGATCACTGTCACAGGCGTCGCCGATACCATCACCATCATGATCGAATTGGTTGGTGTTGGGGACGTTGACACAGTTGTCGACGGTATCGGTAATTAAATCCCCGTCGATATCAGAGTTGTCATCACAGGCATCGCCGAAACCGTCACCGTCGCTATCCACCTGATCGTCATTGGGCTCCAGTGGGCAGTTATCCGCATCGTTATTGATGCCATCTCCATCCCGGTCCGTATCGCAGAGGTCGCCGCTGCCATCGCCATCGGTGTCGGTCTGATCGGCGTTGGCATCAATCGGGCAGTTGTCGTTTTGGTCATCAATGCCATCGGCGTCATCGTCACTGTCGCAGAGATCACCCTTTCCATCAGAATCGAGATCGCTTTGCCCCGAATTGGCGGTGGCCGGGCAGTTGTCAGCCTGGTTGTCTACGCCATCGTTATCTTGATCGGGGTCACAGACATTACCAAGACCATCGTTATCCTGATCTTCCTGAGCGGGATTCGGCGTGCTGGGACAGTTATCGCTACTGTCGTCAATACTGTCGCCGTCATCGTCGCTATCGCAGGCGTTGCCAATGCCATCGCCGTCGGTATCACTCTGATCCTCGTTGGGGACCTGCGGGCAGTTGTCTACACCGTCGTCCAGCCCGTCGTCATCGCTATCGCTATCGCTATCGCAAAGGTCGCCAATACCATCACTATCTTGATCGGCTTGGTCTGGGTTGGGCACCTCGGGGCAATTATCCAGGGTATTGGTATAGTCATCACCATCGCGATCATTATCGCAGCTATCGCCCACGCCATCGCTGTCGATATCGCCTTGCGTATGGTTGGCATCGGCGGGGCAGTTATCGTTTTCGTTCGCAACTTCGTCGCCGTCTAGATCTGCGTCGCAGGCGTTGCCTAAGTGATCGCCGTCACTGTTTGCCTGATCGGGGTTTTCTACTTGTGGGCAGTTATCTTCGGAATCTGGATGATTGTCGTTGTCATCATCACTATCACAGGCATCGCCAAGGTCATCACTGTCGAGGTCATTCTGGGAGGCGTTTTTGGTATTTGGACAGTTATCTTCAGTATCTTGAATACCGTCACCATCTCCATCAGAAATATTGGGTCCGGGGAGTGGATCGTCGGGGGTACTGGCTCTACTACCGCTATCCGAACCACAGGCGTTTATTAGCAGTAGAGAGAAAAAAAATACGATCAGCGGTATTTTTTGCATATGAGAATTCTCCGAGTGGATTTTTATCTGTCAGAGAAGAAGAGGTGACCTGGCGCCTTGCTGTAGTAAGAGCATGCTGCAAATAAATGAATGGCTTCCAAGTTTCTACTTCCCTGTAGATAGATTCCGGTGGAATAGATTTCTATTTTTTTTAGTTCTTTTCAAAATAGATAAGGAACCGGATTTTGATGTGGGTAAATATGCGTTTTTTCTCCGCATAAATGTGGTTGTTGGCTAAATAATAGCGGTTTTTTGATGGGGTTCTTACTCCGTTAATGAAAAAAACAGCACGGCCGCCATCTATAAGGAGAGAATTATGACAAAGCTATTCACAGGGCAGATCTGTCCGTGCCGTTAGAAAAAAGGCGGTTTTAACTTTGATGACGCTGAGTATTTGTGGGGCGATATCCAGTAGAAAAATGAATAATGCACTCGCGCACAAACATGCGCCTTCGCGCTGTATTGGGGGGCTGACCTGTTGGTCGATACGTTGTGGTGGTCGGTTCCGTTTTTGACTAGTTCCGGTGGTGTGGAATCCATACACTGGTTGTCAGAAACGAGAGAAACTTATGAAGATTGATGCAGCAGTTTGTTCCAGTGCGCGCTTGGCCCGCGACCGGCGTTTCGATGGGCGCTTTTTTACCGCAGTGAAGACCACTGGGATTTTCTGCCGGCCGATCTGCCCGGCGCGTCCACCACTGGAGCGCAATGTTACTTATTTTGCCACGGCGGCGGAGGCTGCTAATGCGGGCTTTAGGCCCTGCCTGCGCTGTCGGCCAGATTCCGCGCCCGGCAGTCCAGCCTGGGGCCTCGTATCCACCACGGTGCAGCGGGCGCTGAAGCTGATGCGCGGTGAACGGGAGCCGCAGTCGGTGGAGAGACTGGCGGAGCGGCTCGGTGTTAGCAGCCGCTATTTGCGACGCCTGTTTGCCGAACATCTGGGGGTGAGTCCCCTGGCGGTTTGGCAGACAGAGAGAGCGCTCTTTGCTTTTCGTTTGCTGCGTGATACCCACTTGCCAATTGCCGACATTGCCTATGAATCGGGCTTTAACAGCTTGCGCCGCTTTAATGGTGTTTTTAAACAAATATATCAGCGCACGCCATCGGAAGTACGCCGGGAGGGGCATTCCAGCCGTGTGGATGTGCGTGCAGCCACGCCAGTGCGGCTGTATCTCGATTACCGCCCGCCGCTGGACTGGCAGCCGTTATTGGCTTTCTTGGGAGCTCGCGCCCTAACAGGTGTGGAGCAGGTAGAGGGGGAGGTGTATTCGCGCAGTTTTGCCGTGGATACCGGTGATTTGGTGCGCTACCGTGGAGTCATGCGAGTGTACAACGATGCTGAGCGAAATCGCTTGGTCGTGGAGATCTTCGGGCAGGAGGGTGGTACGGGCCTGTATCTACTCAATCAGCGGCTGCGTCGTCTGTTTGATCTGGATACGGATATCGAGGAAATCCAGGCGATATTAAAGGAAGACACGCTGCTGAGCAGCCAGTTGCGGGAGAATCCGGGCTTGCGCCTGCCCGGTGCCTGGGATCCATTCGAATATGCGTTGCGGGCGATTCTTGGGCAGCAGATCAGCGTGGCCGCGGCCAGTACAATTGCCGGGCGCCTTGTGACCCGCTACGGGGAGTCCTTTGTGGATGACTCGGGCACGGAGTGGTTTTTATTTCCCCAGGCGGAACAGTTGGCCGAGGCGGATTTCTCGGATCTGGGCGTGACGCGAACCCGAGCAAAAACGTTGCGTGAGTTTGTTGCGGCAACGCTGGATGGGCGCGTAAATTTTGCCGAGCAATCCCTGGAAGACTGGTGCACACAGGTCACCTCGCTGCCGGGTATCGGTGATTGGACCGCCCAGTATATTGCCATGCGCGGCTTGTCGATGCCGGATGCCTTTCCCGCTTCAGACCTGGGTATCCTGCAGGCACTCGGCAGTGAAGGAGAAAAAGCAAAACCTAAAGAGGCCCTGGCGCGGGCAGAGCAGTGGCGGCCCTGGCGGGCTTACGGCGCCATTTTGCTATGGCAGTCCCTGAAATCTGGAGAACAGAAATGATTGTTTATGAAAGTTACACCATGGAGCTGGGTGATGTTGCTATTGCCGCCAGTGAAGATGGTCATGAGGGCGTAGAAAAAGGTGTTGTGGCACTGCAGTTTTATGATGCCGAGCGCCCATTGCGCCTGGAAGCCGGGTGGCAGAGGGGGGCCTCTGCACTGGCGGATATGGCCGCCCAGCAATTGCGTGAATATTTCAGCGGCCGACGGAAAAGCTTCGACTTACCATTGGCGCCAAGAGGCACAGAATTCCAACGCCGGGTATGGGATGCACTGTTGCAGATCCCCTTTGGCGAAACACGCAGCTACAGCGAGCAGGCCCAGTGGTTGGGACAGCCCCGCGCCATCCGCGCGGTGGCCAGGGCCAATGGCGCTAATCCGGTGGCCGTCATCATTCCCTGTCACCGAGTGATTGGAGCGAATGGCAGCCTCACCGGATACGCGGGAGGCCTACCTTTGAAGGCGCGCCTGCTTACGCTCGAAGGTGCCAATTTTGCCAGGCAGGGCGAGTTGCTTTAGTCGACGGGAAGTGAAAAGCGCAAACTTCATCCGCTAGCCAGACTCTCTCGGGCACGGGATAATAAGCGGTTCGTAATCAGATTGAGCCGGAGGCCAAATGCTGTACAGATTGGGGGATAAACAGCCGCAACTGGAAGGTGAGGGCCACTACATTGCGCCCGGTGCCCGGGTGATTGGCGATGTACGCCTGCTCGGGCACAGTTCCGTATGGTTTAACGCCGTGGTACGCGGCGATTGTGCACCGATTACTATCGGCGAGCACAGCAATGTGCAGGATGGTGCGGTCCTGCATGCCGATCCGGGTACGCCACTCACTATCGGCAAGGGTGTCACCGTAGGCCATAAAGTGATGCTGCACGGCTGTGAGATTGGCGATTACAGCCTAATTGGTATCAATGCCGTGATTCTAAACCGAGCCAAAATCGGCAAGTGCTGTATCATCGGCGCCAACGCGCTGGTGACGGAAGACACGGTGATTCCCGATTACTCCATGGTGGTGGGTACTCCCGGTAAGATCATTAAAACCCTCGATCCAGCCACCTATGAGCTACTCAAAGCCAGTAGTGATCATTACGCGGCCAACGGCAAGTACTTTGCCAGTGAATTGGTTCCGCTCGAGTCTCTCGGGGCTAAATCTTGAGGTTTAAAAAAGTTGTCTGAACAACCGGTAAAAACCGTGGTGCCCAGAGAGCGCCCGGTAAAGTCCCCCTGTATCTCCGTATGCGCCTTGAATGAACAGGATTTGTGCGAGGGCTGTTTCCGCAGCGGAACTGAGATCAGCCACTGGGGCACTATGAACAATGAGGAACGTCGTGCAGTACTGAAACTCTGCACCGAGCGCGCTCGGCAGATGGGCCGACTCTGGTAAACAATCGATAGCGCTTTGTTGGGGCCGTGCCTCGCAGGGCCCGGAATTAAACGCGACTATGACCCAACCCTTTGTCCACTTAAGAATTCACTCTGAATTTTCCCTGATTGACGGCCTGGTGCGTATCAAGCCGGCGGTTGCTCGCGCTCAGGAGCTGGGAATACCGGCCCTGGCGATTACCGACCAAAGCAATCTTTACGGCCAGATTAAGTTCTACCGGGCCTGCCTGGGCGCCGGTATTAAGCCGATTACCGCCGCCGACTTCTGGCTTAGTGAGGGCGGCGAGGGTAAGCCCACACTGATCACCCTCTACGCCATGAATGGCGAGGGCTATCGCAATATTACCGAGCTGATCTCCCGCGCCTGGATGGAAGGGCAGTACCACGGTAACGCCTATATCAAGCGCGAGTGGATAAAGGAATACAGCACAGGGGTGTTGATGCTGTCCGGGGCCAAGTACGGCGATGTGGGCCGGGCTCTGGTTGCGGGGCGCCGCGGTCAAGCGGAAGAGCTGGCACGGGAGTGGGCAGAATTGTTCCCAGGCCGCTACTACCTGGAATTGCAGCGCACCGGCCGCGCCGGCGATGAAGACTATCTGCACTCGGCGGTGGAGCTGGCACAAACTCTGAACCTACCCGTAGTGGCCACTAACGATGTGCGCTTTATGGAGGAAAGTGAATTCGAGGCTCACGAGGTGCGGGTGTGTATCCACGAAGGTCGCGCCCTGGATGACCCCCGCCGCGAGCGCCGTTATTCCGCCCAGCAGTACTTCCGCACGCCCGAGGAGATGTGGGAGCTCTTTAGCGATCTCCCTGAGGCCCTGCAAAATACCGTGGAGATCGCCAAGCGCTGCTCCGCGCCGATTCAGCTGGGCAAATACTTCCTGCCGGAATACCCGATTCCCGAAGGGATGACCGAGGACCAGTTCTTTGAAAAAGTCTCCTATGACGGCATGGAGCGGCGCTTAGAAGCGATTCTCGACAAAACCGCTGCCGACTATGCCGAGCGGCGCAAGGTTTATGAAGAGCGCCTGCGCTTTGAGCTGGATATCATCATCCAGATGGGGTTCCCCGGTTATTTTCTGATCGTGATGGACTTTATCCAGTGGGCCAAGGATCAGGATATTCCGGTGGGGCCGGGGCGGGGTTCCGGTGCCGGCTCGCTGGTGGCCTATTCGCTGGATATCACCGATCTCGACCCGCTGCAATACGACCTGCTGTTCGAGCGATTCCTCAATCCGGAGCGGGTATCCATGCCCGACTTCGATATCGACTTCTGTATGGAGAAGCGCGATCGGGTGATCGGCTACGTAGCGGATAACTACGGCCGCCAGGCGGTGAGCCAGATTATTACCTTCGGCACCATGGCCGCAAAGGCGGTGGTGCGCGATGTGGCGCGGGTGCAGGGCAAGTCTTACGGCCTCGCCGATAAGCTCTCCAAGATGATTCCCCCCGATGTGGGTATGACCCTGCAGAAGGCCTTCGATCAGGAGGAGATCCTGCGGGAATTCCTCGATAGCGATGACGAGGGCCAGGAAATCTGGGAGATGGCCGTGCAGCTCGAGGGGGTCTCGCGCAACGTGGGCAAGCACGCCGGCGGTGTGGTGATCGCCCCTACCAAGCTCACGGATTTCGCCCCGCTCTATTGTGATGAGACCGGCGCCGGTTTGGTTACCCAGTTCGACAAGAACGACGTGGAAGATGCGGGCCTGGTGAAGTTCGACTTCCTCGGCCTGCGCACCCTGACCATCATCGACTGGGCCAAGCGCATGGTGGATGAGCAGCGCGGGCGGGAGGGGCTCGAACCCCTGGATATCGCCGCGCTGCCGCTGGACGATGAAGAAACCTTCAAGATGCTCAAAAGGGCGGAGACTACAGCGGTGTTCCAGTTGGAATCCCGCGGTATGAAGGATCTGATTAAGCGTCTGCAGCCGGATAACCTCGAGGATATGATCGCCCTGGTGGCCCTGTTCCGTCCGGGCCCGCTGCAGTCGGGCATGGTTGATGACTTTATCAACCGTAAACACGGCCGCGCCCAGGTGGCCTACCCGGATGCCAAATACCAGCATGAGAAACTGAAGCCCATCCTGGAGCCCACCTACGGGGTTATCGTCTACCAGGAGCAGGTGATGCAGATCGCCCAGGAGCTGGCGGGTTACACCCTCGGCGGCGCCGACCTGTTGCGCCGGGCAATGGGTAAGAAGAAACCCGAGGAAATGGCCAAACAGAGGGCCACTTTTGAAAATGGGGCAAAAGAGCAGGGCATTAACCCCGACCTTGCGATTAAGATCTTCGACCTGGTAGAAAAATTCGCGGGTTACGGCTTTAACAAGTCTCACTCGGCGGCCTACGCATTGGTGTCTTATCAGACTGCGTGGCTGAAGGCGCATTATCCGGCCCAGTTTATGGCGGCCACCATGTCCTCGGATATGGACAAGACCGATAAGGTGGTGACCTTTATCGAAGAGTGCCGCGCCATGGAATTGGTGCTGGTGCCGCCGGATGTGAACCTGGGCAGTTTCCAGTTCTCGGTGGATATCGATAACCGCATTATTTACGGTCTCGGTGCGATCAAGGGGCTCGGCGAGGGGCCGATTGAAAATATTATCGCGGCGCGCACGGAGGGGGGGCCCTTTACCGACCTGTTCGATTTCTGTTCGCGTGTCGATCCGCGCAAGGTAAATAAGCGCGCCCTGGAGGCGTTGGTACGCTCCGGTGCTTTCGACACCATTGGGCCCGATACCGGCGGTAGCGATGGCCTGGATTATTCCCGGGCTGTGTTGTTTAACGCACTGGATGAAGCGGTGAAAGCGGCCGAGCAACAGAAAGCTAATGCCAATGCCGGCATGATGGACCTGTTCGGCGAAGTGGTGCCGCAGTCTTCCGATGGTGATGTGTACGAGGATTTTCGCCGCACCCGCTGTTGGGGTATTCGCGAGCGTCTTGAGGGGGAAAAAAACACCTTGGGGCTGTATCTGACCGGGCACCCTATCGATGAGTATGCCGGTGAGCTGCAGCACCTAGTTAAGGCGCGTATCGCCGATTTAAAACCCGGCCGCGAAGCGCAAAAAGTGGCCGGCCTGGTCGTTGCCATGCGGGTGATGAAAACCAAGCGCGGCGACTCTATGGCTATTGTTACCCTGGATGATCGCAGCGGTCGCATTGAGGCCGCTATGTTCAGTGAGGCCTTTGGCGAGCATCGCGACAAACTGGCAAAAGATGCTCTGCTGGTACTCGAAGGCCCCGTGGGCAATGACGATTACAGCGGCGGGTTGAAGATGACCGTCAATGGGGTTTCCACCCTTGATGAGCTTCGCCAGAGCCGGGTGACCGGGGTGCGGCTGCAAATCGATACCGGTGCAATAGCGCCGGGTCTGGGCAGACGCCTGGCCTCTTGTCTGCAGCCCTATACCGGTGGGCAGTGCGGGGTCAGTCTGGAAGTGTTACGCCACGATGCGCGAGGTCTCTACCGCCTGCCTCCACAGTGGAATGTGGAGCCGAATGATCAGATGGTCCAATCATTAAAAGAGCTGTTGGGGCGAGAGCGGGTGGCGCTGCAATACGCAGAACGGCGTTAAAATCCACCGGACTCGACTGGTCGGTTCTGTACAGTTAAGCTATGCCGCTGTAATTGCCCGGTGGCGTTGATAAGAGTTAAGGCGCAGATTTCATGAATTTCAACTTTCTCGAGTTTGAGCAGCCGATTGCAGAGCTGGAAAGCAAAATTAAAGAATTGCAGCTCGTCGGTGACGACAATGAGCTGAATATCGCTGATGAAGTGACCCGGCTGCGGGATAAGAGTAGAACCCTGACCGAGTCCATCTACTCCGATCTGAGCCCCTGGCAGGTAGTCCAGGTGGCCCGACACCCGCAGCGTCCTTATACCAAGGATTATATCGAGCGCCTGTTTACCGATTGGGACGAGCTGCACGGTGACCGCCATTTTGGCGACGATAAGGCGATTATCGCCGGCATCGCGCGCCTGAATGGTAAGCCGGTGGCAGTAATTGGCGAGGAGAAGGGCCGCTCCGTCAATGAGAAGGTGGCGCGCAACTTCGGTATGCCGAAGCCCGAAGGGTATCGCAAGGCCCTACGCATTATGGAGATGGCCGAGCGCTTTAAGATGCCGGTGCTCACTCTGATCGATACACCGGGAGCCTACCCTGGTATCGATAGTGAGGAGCGTGGAATCAGCGAGGCCATTGCCCAGAACCTGGCCGTGATGTCCCGCCTGCGCACGCCAATAATATGTACGGTGATTGGTGAGGGTTCCTCCGGCGGAGCTTTGGCTATTGGCGTTGGTGACCAACTCAATATGCTGCAGTACTCGACTTACTTTGTGATCTCCCCGGAAGGCTGCGCCAACATTATCTGGAAAACCGTGGAGAAGGCGCCGCTGGCCGCCGAGGCCATGGGGGTGACTTCCAGTGTGTTGGAAGAGCTGGGTATTGTGGATGAAACCATCGCCGAACCCCTCGGTGGTGCTCATCGCGACCCGGACGCCATGGCGGCGAGCTTGAGAGAGCGCCTCAGCGAGCAACTCGATCAGCTGAGTGCTATTCCAATCGATGAGCTTCTGGAGAAGCGCTACCAGCGTCTGATGAGCTACGGCAATATCATTTCTTGATATTTTCTAAGGGGTAACTTTCGATTATCGAACTGCCCCTCTATCAGGGCTCTTAGGAGCCCTCGCTCTTTTCAATTTAATTCCCCTCTCTGGCGATAATCCTTTCAGTTAGGCTGGGACACTGTGTTTTACTATTCCCTGAAAGCCTCCCTCCGAAATAGTGGCGATGGTACTTTGACATATCCCTATTACCCCCATTTTGGCCCCCTTTATCGAAAATCGCTGCGGCGTGCCTATTTCCCCATGGTGGAAAGTAAAAAGAAAACAAGTGTTTAGGTATTGGCTTTCGGCTTGCGAGATAGCCGCGAAAGAAGGTTCTGGAAAATCAATATGGCAATTTTGCCAAGTAATACGGCAACGGATACTGGGTAATTGCAAGCGGGCGATGAACCGGGCCAAAAATTTGCGTTGTTGGTCCTGACTTCGCTGTTTTTTATATGGGGCTTTATTACCTGTCTGAACGATATACTGATCCCCGACCTCAAAGGCATTTTTGAACTTAATTATGCCCAGGCAATTCTGTTGCTTTGGGGCGTATTTTTTAGTTTCCCTGCCGACGGGTAGCCTGGTGGGTAAAATTGGCTATCAAAAAGGGATTGTCAAGGGGCTTGCTATTGCGGTTTTGGGCTGCTCGTTATTTATTCCAGCGGAGCGCATGGAAGTTTATGGGTTGTTCCTTGGCGCTTTGTTTATTCTGGCTTCAGGTATTACCAATTTGCAGGTGTCGGCAAACCCTTATGTCACCACCCTGGGCGATGAGCGCACGGCGCCCAACCGCCTGAAGCCTTCACAGTTGTTCTCGCTCGTTAACCGCGGCTATCTCAAGCATTTTTTATGTTCCCCCTGAAGCAGGAAGTGATATTTCACACCGCAGTAAAGTGCACTCCAGAAAAGAAAAACAAAGAGGGAAGCATATAACCGCTGGAACGGTGAGAAACTGCACGGCCACAAATATCTACTGACCGAGGTCTTGAAGGGGCGTTTGGGATTCGATGGTTTTGTTGTGGGTGACTGGAATGGCCATAGTTTCGTACCCGCTTGCACCCTGCAAAGCTGCGCTGCCGCAATTAATGCCGGCTTGGATATGTTTATGGTGCCTGCGGATTGGAAGGCTCTTTACAGCAATACCCTGGCCCAGGCGAAGAGTGGTGAAATTCGAGCTGAATGCTTGGAGGATGCGGTACGGCGTATATTGCGCGTGAAGCTTCGCGCGGGCCTGTTCGAGCGCAATATGCCCCTGGCGGGTAAGGCCGGCATTCTCGGTAATGCGGGGCACCGCGCTATTGCCAGAGAAGCCGTTGGCCAGTGTTTTCCTGCCCGGTCGTCCGCTTTGGGTGAACAGTGAACTGAATGCATCGGCTGCTTTCGTTGCCGCATGGTTGCCGGGTTCCGAAGGTGCCGGTGTAGCCGATATATTATTCCGGGATAGCGCGGATGGGGTTCGGTACGATTTCACCGGCAGGTTGCCATTTAGCTGGCCGATGCACCTCAATCAGAAGGTCCTGAATCCCTACCATGATCACTTTGATCCATTATTCGCCCTGGGTTATGGATTGAGTACCAATGACAAGTCGCTGGTGAGTAGCACCCTGCCTGAGGCCGGTGACGGTATGGCGGCGGGCGCGCTGAAAGACGCCTGGCTGTTGGTTGCCCGCCCGCGCGCTCCCTGGGTATTAAATATTGCCGAAGAGGGCGCTGAGGTGATCCCGGTCAATGGCAATCAAGCGGCCAGTGGTGAGGATAACAATATCGTTGTGACCTCGATCGATATGTCCTCCCAGGAAGATGCGCGCTTGATCCAATGGAAGGGTTTGCGTCCGGGTGCGGTGCAGCTGTCGGCGGAGTATAGGCAGAACCTGGATATGTACCTGGAAGAGGGCTCGGTCCTGAGACTGAACATTCGCGTTGATTGGGAAGTGCGCGAACCGGTACAGGCTGCAGTGACCTGTGGGGAGCGCTGTATTGCCAGGGTGCCACTGCAGCCCATTCTGAAAACCATGCCGTTAAATGACTGGACCCGTCTCTCGGTAGACCTGCAATGTTTCGCCGACGCCGACGCCGACGCCGACGCCGACGCCGACTTCAACAAGTTGTTGAGCGCTTTCCGTTTAGATAGCGAGGGAGCTGCCGCTATCGCTGTAGTCAATGTGCGGTTGGTACCCGATGCGGCAGTTTCTGCCGACATCCGTTGTGGAGGTTAACTGTCTTTATATTAGAAAGTACCTGGGCCCGAAATACTTCGACCCAGGCGGTTTTTTCTGGTTATTGCCGTTGTACCCTCCTGAAACTCTTTTCGTAAAGGCTAAGTCATAGAGCCCAAAGCGCCCACCTAAAAGGGAGCGTATCAGTGGTGAGTCATCACCTTGCTGATTATTAGTCGGTGTTGCTTACTGTTTGCAGGTGCCGTTATCTAATACCGCGGTTTCACTCAGAAGCGTATCATCGCGGCTTCCCAGCAACGGTATACTGTGGCGATCTCAGTTCCAGGATATAGGTTTAGTGATCTCCAAGTCCGCAACACATCTTCTAAGAGAGCGTATAAAGTCCGCACTGCAGCGTCACCCGACTCAGGGGCAGTTGTGGGTTGGTTTTTCCGGCGGGCTGGATTCCACTGTGCTGCTGCACCTTCTTGCCCTCAGTGGTATTCCCGTTCGCGTAGTCCATGTACACCACGGCCTTAGCAACAATGCTGACCGCTGGCTTTGCCACTGCGAGGCCTTTGCCCGTGAGCTTCAAGTTCCTTTTATGGCAGTGCGAGTATTAGTCGATAGAGGCGACGGAGGGGTGGAGCAGGGAGCGCGCAGGGCCCGCTACAAGGCATTTGATTCGGTGATGTCATCGGGCGATCAAATTTTGCTTGGCCATCACGGGGATGATCAGGCGGAAACCTTTTTGCAGCGATTGATGCGAGGTGCTGGTGTTCTCGGGCTGGCGGGTATGGCGGAGAGCCGGGACTTGGGTGAAGGTAAATCCTTACTTCGCCCCCTGCTGTCAGCCGGGCGAAGTGATTTGGAAGCTTGGGCGGTTGTGCATGGGCTCAGCTGGATTGAGGATGAGAGCAATACAGATGAGACTTTAGAGCGCAACTATCTACGCCGGAGGGTGATGCCACTGTTGTCCACGCGCTGGCCGGCTCGGCAGAGTATTCAGCGAGCGGCGGATAACCTGAGAGAGGCGTCGCAGTTGCTGGAGGAGTTGGCACTTGCTGACTTACAGGCTTGTGGTGTCAGGCCGGAAAGGTTTGGGGAGAGCCTCCTTTTATCGGCGTTTTGCGATTTGAGTACTGTGCGCCGCAAAAATCTATTGCGGAGCTGGGTGTTGCGACAAGGTGGCATGACTCCTGAATCCATGGCCCTACAGGAAGCTATGGCGCAAATTGGGAGCGCGAGTGTCGATGCACAAATGGAAGTACGTTTGGGGGGGCGTGTTGTGCGGCGCTTTCAGCGACGCCTCTATCTGACCCCCGGTTTGGAATCCTTTACCGGCACCGATGCAGTGCTCCAATGGGACGGCGTGTCGGCGTTAGCGCTGACTCGAGGTGGTGTATTGGAGCCGGCGCCCGGTTGGCCATTGAAGGCTTATCGGGTGAGTTACCGCCGGGGTGGGGAGCGCACCCAGCCCCGCGACCGCGACCGTTCCCAGACCCTCAAGAAGATTCTGCAGGAGAGGGCCCTGGAGCCCTGGCTGCGAGACAGAGTACCGCTGATATACCTGGGCGGCGAGTTGGTTGCCGTTGCCGGGCTGTTTTGCTGTAAAGCGGGCGATGCAACTTTGATCGAGCCACCCGGTTGGCGGTTTTACGATTGAGTGAAAAAGGGTTTTCTGCTACCTTGGCGCCCCGTCTAAAAGGCACCGGGAGAAGCTGGATTATCCGCACCCGGGCCAGCCCTGTAAGCTCGACATTCATCGAGCGCTCAACTGACCAAGGTTTTGCATGACGCGCTATATTTTTGTAACTGGTGGCGTGGTTTCCTCGTTGGGGAAAGGTATCGCCTCCGCCTCTCTGGCCGCCATTCTCGAGGCCCGTGGCCTCAAGGTTACCATCCTCAAACTGGACCCCTACATCAACGTAGACCCGGGTACCATGAGCCCCTTCCAGCACGGTGAGGTGTATGTCACCGAGGATGGTGCCGAGACGGACCTGGACCTGGGTCACTATGAACGCTTTATCCGCACCCGGATGTCCAAGCGCAATAACTTCACCACCGGCCGTGTGTATGAGACCGTGCTGCGCAAAGAGCGTCGCGGCGATTACCTGGGCGGCACCGTTCAGGTGATTCCCCACATTACCGATGAGATCAAACGTCGTGTAGTGGAAGGTGGCCGGGATGTGGATGTAGCTATCGTCGAGATCGGCGGTACCGTTGGCGATATCGAATCCCAGCCCTTCCTCGAATCTGTGCGCCAGCTGCGTGTGGAAATGGGAACCAATCGCGCACTGCTGATTCATTTGAGCTATGTGCCCTATCTCGCCACTGCGGGTGAGACTAAAACCAAGCCGACTCAGCATTCGGTGAAAGAGCTGCGTTCCATTGGTCTGCAGCCAGACATCCTGCTGTGCCGCTCTGAACGCGAAATCGACGAGGATTCCCGCCGTAAGATCGCATTGTTCACCAATGTCGAAGAGCGTGCTGTAGTACCGCTGCCCGATGCTAAGACTATCTACGGTGTTCCGCGTCTGCTGCACAGCTATGGCCTCGACGATATCGTCGTGGAGAAATTGCAACTTGAATGCCAGGCTCCAGACTTGTCCGAGTGGGACGAGGTGGTGGATGGCAAACTCAATCCGCAGCATGAAGTGAAAATTGCCATGGTTGGCAAGTACATGGAGCTGCTGGATGCCTACAAGTCCCTGATCGAATCTCTCACCCACGCGGGCATCAAACACCGCTGTAAGGTGGATATCGATTTTATCAACGCAGAAGACGTTGAAGGCGAGAACGGCACGGATCTGATCAAAGAGGCCGATGCGATTCTGGTCCCCGGCGGGTTCGGTGAGCGCGGCCTCGAGGGTAAGCTGGAATCTGTCCGCTACGCCCGAGAGAACAATATCCCTTACCTGGGTATCTGCCTTGGCCTGCAGTCTGTAGTTATCGAATTCGCTCGCAATGTGCTCGGCCTCGAAGGTGCTAACAGCACTGAATTCAATACCAAGACCCCGCACCCGGTGATCGGCCTGATCACCGAGTGGATCGATAGCGAAGGCAAGATCGAGAAGCGCGACGAGCAGTCTGACCTCGGCGGTACCATGCGCCTGGGTGGGCAGGAATGTCGTCTCGCCAAAGATTCTAAAGCCCGTGATATTTACGGTGCCGACGTCATTGTGGAGCGCCACCGCCACCGCTACGAAGTGAACAACAACTACGTTGATCGCCTCCAGCAGGCCGGCTTGAAAATCGGCGGTTGGTCTGCGGACGATACCCTGGTGGAAATGGTTGAGTTGCCGAATCACCCCTGGTTCGTTGCCTGTCAGTTCCACCCGGAGTTCACTTCGACTCCTCGGGACGGTCACCCGTTGTTCGAAAGTTTTGTGGCCGCGGCAATGCAGCAGCGTGAAAACCAGGGCTGAAGTCGTCATTCCTTCCCCCAGCCCGGGTGGCTGGGGGTGAGATAATAGGGAAATAAAATGAAAACTATTGAAGTTGGAAATATCCAGGTTGCCAACGACAAGCCGTTTGTCCTTTTCGGTGGTATGAACGTTTTGGAGTCCCGCGACCTGGCTATGCAGGTCGCGGAACACTACGTTAAGGTCACTGAAAGACTGGGTATTCCCTATATTTTTAAAGCGTCTTTTGATAAGGCCAACCGCTCCTCCATTAATTCCTATCGCGGACCGGGAATGGACGAGGGCCTAAAGATTTTCCAGGAAATCAAAGACACTTTTAACGTTCCCCTGATTACCGATATTCACGAAATTTACCAGGCGGCGCCTGTGGCCGAGGTAGTGGATATTATCCAGCTGCCGGCTTTCCTCGCCCGTCAAACTGATCTGGTTGCCGCTATGGCGGCCACCGGTGCGGTGATCAACGTGAAAAAGCCGCAATTTATGAGCCCACCCCAGGTAAAAAATGTGGTGGAGAAATTTGCTGAGTGCGGTAACGAGAATATTATTTTGTGCGAGCGCGGTGCCTGCTTTGGATACGACAATCTAGTTGTCGATATGCTGGGCTTCCGCACCATGATCGATGCTTCTGGCGGTGCCCCGCTGATCTTCGATGTGACTCACGCTCTGCAGATGCGCGATCCCTCCGGTGCCGCTTCCGGTGGGCGTCGTGCGCAAGTCACTGAGCTTGGTCGTGCAGGGCTGGCTATAGGTATTGCTGGCCTGTTCTTAGAAGCACACCCGAATCCCGATAAAGCCCTGTGCGATGGCCCCAGCGCACTGCCACTGGATAAGCTGGAGCCCTTCCTCGCACAAATGAAAGCCGTGGACGACCTGATTAAAGGTTTTGCGCCGCTGGATACAAAATAACGGTAAGAAAAATTTTGCCCGCGCCCGGCCTGGACGCGCGGTGCTCTAATTACAGCCATTTCACTAAAGTTTAAATGGGTATGTAAATTCCAGTATTGGAATTGTTGGAGCATCGCCGTAACAGGCCAGGCGCGAGTAATTTACGAATTCTTTTCTAAAAAGTAACCACTTTCAGGTGGTAACTTATTTAATAGTTAGTAACTGTTTAAGTTAGTACCAATACGGAGCCCATTGTCAATGAGCAAAATTGTCGCTGTTAAAGCCTACGAAGTGCTGGATTCCCGCGGTAACCCTACCGTCGAAGCTGATGTAATCCTGGAAGACGGTTCTATCGGTTCCGCCTGTGCTCCTTCCGGCGCTTCTACCGGCACCCGTGAAGCTCTCGAATTGCGCGATGGTGATAAGAGTCGCTACCTGGGTAAAGGCGTATTGCAGGCGGTTGAAAATATCAATACGACCATTGCCGACCTGCTTAAGGGTATGGATGCAGCCGATCAGCGTGCACTCGATCAGGCCATGATCGACGCCGATGGTACCGAAAACAAAGCCAAGCTGGGTGCCAATGCCATCCTCGCCGTTTCTCTGGCGGCAGCGAAGGCGGCGGCAGCCTCGAAAAAAATCCCTCTGTACCAACACATTGCTGAAGTAAACGGTACACCTGGTGAATACTCTATGCCGGTTCCGATGATGAATATCATCAACGGTGGAGAGCACGCCGACAACAATGTGGATATCCAGGAATTTATGGTGCAGCCGGTTAAGGCGGAGAGCTTTGCAGAAGCCTTGCGCCAGGGAGCGGAGATTTTCCACGCTTTGAAGAAAGTGCTATCCAGCAACAATCTTAATACCGCAGTTGGTGATGAAGGTGGCTTTGCTCCAAACCTGCCTTCGAATGAAGCTGCCTTGAAAGTTATTGCTGAAGCGGTGGAAAAAGCCGGTTATACCCTGGGTGATGATATTACTCTGGCTCTGGATTGCGCCGCCTCCGAATTCTACAAAGATGGCCAATATGACTTGGCCGGCGAAGGTAAACAGTTCGATAGCGAAGGTTTTGCCAGCTACCTGGCCGACCTGTCTTCTAACTACCCGATTCTGTCCATCGAAGACGGTATGGATGAGAGCGACTGGGACGGCTGGAAGGCGCTGACTGATAAAATCGGTGACAAGGTACAGCTGGTAGGTGATGACCTCTTTGTGACCAACACCAAGATCCTTAAAGAAGGCATTGAGAAAGGTGTCGGCAACTCTATCCTAATCAAATTCAACCAGATCGGCTCTCTGTCCGAAACCCTGGATGCAATTAAGATGGCCAAAGACGCCGGTTATACCGCTGTGATTTCCCACCGCTCCGGCGAGACTGAAGACACGACCATTGCGGACTTGGCTGTTGCCACTGCTGCAGGCCAGATTAAAACCGGTTCTCTGTGTCGCTCCGACCGTGTCGCCAAGTATAACCGCCTGTTGCGTATCGAAGCTGAGCTAAATGGTGCTGCCCCCTACCGCGGCCGTGCTGAATTCAAATAACGCTATTGCTTAACATAAGTAGGCTGGTGGGGCATGTAATGCCCCACCAGCCGGTTTTATTACGCTCAGCAAAATATCGTAATCTCGTATGAAATGGCTGCTGGCAATTCTCACCTTCATACTGCTCTCCACTCAGTACCGCCTCTGGGTCGGTGAAGGCAGTCTCGCCGAAGTTACCCGACTCAAACGACAGCTCGCCCAGCAGCAGGAAAAAAATGCCGCTTTGGCGCGGGAAAATCGTCAACTGTTGCGGGAAGTACGAAGCTTGAAAGTGGGCACCGATGGTGTCGAAGCCAAGGCGCGCTATGACCTGGGGTTTATAAAGGAAGGGGAAACCCTGTTTATCTTCCTGGATTCGGAAGAGGCTAAAAAGTGATTACAGATTATTGGGTGGTTGTCCCCGCTGCCGGAGTCGGCAAGCGTATGGGGGCCGATCGCCCCAAGCAGTATTTGCCCTTACTGGGGCGCCCGCTATTGTCACTGACATTACAGAATATTTTGAGTTGGCCCGGACTTGCCGGAATTGTTGTGGCTTTATCGGCGGAGGATGCGTTTTTCTCTCACCTGAAAGAAGCGAACCACCCCAAGGTCCATAGGGTCGTTGGTGGTGATGAGCGGGCGGATTCTGTTCTTGCGGCACTGGAATTCCTTTCTGCGCGGGAGTCGGGGAATACGCCAGTGCTAGTCCACGATGCCGCACGCCCCTGCGTAGCGCTGGGGGACATTACCGCATTGCTCGATCGCGAAGTCTCTGCCACCGCGCTATTGGCGCGACCGGCTGGTGACACGGTAAAACAAGGCTGTGATACGGGGGGGGCGACCTTTGTTGAGCGCACGCTAGATCGCACTCAGATCTGGCTCGCGCAGACCCCACAGCGCGCACCCTTAGAGTTGCTGCGTAACTGTATCAGTCAGGCCTTGAATCAGGGCGCAGCTATAACCGATGAAGCCAGCGCACTCGAATTTTTTGGCCACTCTCCCCAGCTTATTGAAGGACAGAGTGACAATATCAAAGTAACCCACCCCTCCGATATCGTAGTGGCAGAGGCAATCCTACGTCTGCGCTACGCTCCCACCGAGGATAAGCGATAGTGAGTTTTAGAATTGGCCAGGGCTTTGACGTGCATGCGTTTGGCCCAGGTGATCATGTGGTGCTGGGTGGGGTAAAGATTCCCCATCGGTATGGTTTAAAGGCCCACTCGGATGGAGATGTTCTCCTGCATGCCCTGTGTGATGCGCTGCTAGGCGCCCTGGCCCTAGGTGATATTGGTCACCACTTTCCCGATACCGATGAGCGCTACAGCGGTGCCGATAGCCGCACTTTATTGCGACATGTTTTAGCTTTACTGAAGGATAAGGGGTACCGTCTGGTAAATGCAGATGCCACCCTGGTTGCCCAAGCGCCAAAGATGGCACCGCACATTGAAATGATGCGCAGTGTGATTGCTGAGGATTGTTGTGTCGATATTGCCGATATCAGCGTGAAGGCGACGACAACGGAAACACTCGGTTTTACTGGGCGTGGCGAGGGTATTGCGGCGCAGGCTATTGTTTTACTGGGGCGCCATGATGTCTGAGGTTTGGAATTTAAATTGGCCCTATGCTTTGGGTGGGGCACCAGTCACTGCCGATTTTCGTACTGAGGCGGAAGATTTTGTCGTCGATGAGCTGGCATTTCCCGAGCCTGCTGAAGGCGGCGAACACATATACCTGCTTATCAAAAAGCGCGGTGCCAATACTGCTTGGGTGGCAAAACAGCTATCCAAGCTTGCCGGAGTCCGCCCGCTGGATGTGAGCTATTTCGGATTGAAGGATAGACACGCGGTTACCACCCAATGGTTTAGTGTCTGGCTCGGGCAGAAGCCAGAGGCGGATTGGTCACAGATCAACAGCGATGAAATTTCTCTGTTACAGGCTTTCCGGGGCGCACGCAAGCTGCGTCGCGGTGAGCACGCCGGCAATCGATTTAAAATTCGACTACGCAATGTTAGCGGTGATCGCGAGGCTGCAGAGGGTGTTCTCGAGCGAATTGGCAATGGCATCCCAAATTATTTTGGCGAACAGCGTTTCGGCATTGATGGCGGTAACCTGGACTTGGCACGCCAACTTGCAGAAGAAGAGGGACGCTGCCGTAAGAGTGAAAAAGCTTTTGCCATGTCGGCTGCGCGCAGCTGGCTATTTAATCAGGTGTTAGCTGAGAGAGTGAATCGCGGAAGCTGGCAACAGTGTCTCGATGGTGAGCCGCAGAGCGAGCCCAGTGGCCCACTGTGGGGACGTGGACGAAACCTCTCCAGTGGTGCTCAGGGTGAACTGGAACAGAGTACTCTGGAGGCGTGGCAGGCTTGGTGTAACTGGCTGGAGCACTGTGGACTCAAGCAGGAGCGCCGGCCATTAATCTTGTGTCCTGAAGCTTTCCGTTATCAATGGAAGTCTGATGACTTGGTTCTGGAGTTTGCTCTGCCTCCCGGCGCATTCGCAACGGCCCTGCTTAGGGAGGTAGCGCAGCTGGTCAATGTGAACTCGGACACATAAAATTTGTGACTGAAAGCGAGAGTGATATATAGGCGAAGGAATTAAACAGCATATGGACCGCTTGAGACACGAAGGTTTGGGAATGACCTCCCAGCGTACCCGCAATCGCCTGATACAGCGTCTGCGGGATGAGGGCATTAGCAATGAAGTTGTCCTCGATGTGATGGCTTCAACCCCCAGACATTTATTCCTGGATGAAGCCCTGGCTATCCGTGCCTATGAGGATACAGCCTTACCGATTGGTTATGGCCAAACGATATCCCAGCCCTACATTGTCGCGCGTATGACCGAACTGCTGCTGAGCCGGGCCAAGTCCCTGCGTCGAGTTTTGGAAGTCGGTACTGGTTCTGGTTATCAATCTGCAATACTCTCTCGGCTGGTTGAACAACTTTTTTCGGTTGAGCGTGTCGAACCCCTGCTAGAGAAGTCACGCCGACGTCTCACCGAGCTGGGTTATCAAAATATTGAGTACAATCTCAGCAGCGGTGGTTTTGGCTGGCCCGAAAAAGGGCCTTACGATGCAATCTTGGCAGCAGCGGCACCTACGACAGTCCCCGATGAGTTGAAGCAACAGTTGGGTCCTGATGGTGTATTGGTTATTCCGGTGGGGGCAGAGACACAGTACTTGATGATGATTTCGCGCCGCCAGGATAGCGATCAATTCGATGTAGAAAAACTAGAGGCAGTGCGCTTTGTACCTCTGCTCAGTGGTGTTGTTCGATGAATTTTATTGGGCTCTTCAAAAGCCGCTACCCAGGCGTGGTTCTACGCGGGATGGGGATGGGGGCCGCAGATGTGGTTCCAGGTGTTTCCGGCGGTACTATCGCCTTTATCACCGGTATCTATCAGGAATTAATCGAATCTCTCAGCCGGATTGGTCCGCACTGCTTCACAATATGGCGAGAGCAAGGGCTATCGGCAGCCTGGAAGTATATTAATGGAAGCTTCCTTTTATCCCTGTTTTTAGGGGTGCTGATCAGTATTTTCAGCCTTGCACGCGTTATCAGCATCCTACTGCAGGAGTATCCAATACTGGTCTGGGCATTCTTCTTCGGTTTAGTTTTGGCTTCAATCCTACCCATACTGCGCAATATACCCAGGTGGTCTCCATCGACGATAGCTTTCCTATTGTTGGGTGTTACCCTGGCTATTGCTCTGAGTGAGCTTCGTCCAGGCGAAATTCCTGCGACGCCACTCACTTTATTTTTATCGGGTGCGCTGGCGATTTGTGCCATGACTTTGCCCGGGATTTCCGGTGCTTTCATCCTGTTAATGATAGGAATTTACCCAAAAGTACTTACAGCGGTACATACGCTACAGATAACGAATTTACTATGCTTCGCAGCAGGCGCCGCCCTAGGACTGATGCTCTTTAGTCGATTACTCTCTTGGTTGATGCATAAATATATTGCCCGCACACTGGCATTTCTTGGCGGAATTCTACTGGGCAGCCTGAAGATCATTTGGCCATGGAAGTTACCGATGGATAATGCGGAGGGGGTTTCCACTAAGCTAGCCCCTCTTCTGAGTAATACCTCTCCATCAAACTTTATGGCGCAAACCGGCGAGAGCGCCCATATAGGTGCCGCAATTACAGTTGCGCTGGTCGCCGTGGTACTGGTTCTCGCTATTGATTATTTTGGAGGGGCTCAACGAGGAAAATCCTGCGCCACACCGCAATAAGATCTGGAATATCTCGGTGTGGCAGCTTTTTATGAAGCTTTTTCAGTGATTTTTAGAGCTTTTCTTTAGACACTTTTTCCATAAATGCCGTGGTCTGATGTAAAAAGAGAATAATGGAATGTCATCTTTTACGACGTATTGAAGGCCTTTTTTGGCGGAACAATATCCTTAATGTTGGTCATTTTTTGACTTTGGTGTTAAAGATATTGGGCGTTAGTACCATGATCGTGGCCCTGGCTTCCTGCGCCGGCCACAGAGCGCCCAGCAGTTCCCTAAAGCAGCCTCCCAGCATCCGGCTCAACTATCATACTGTGAGCCGGGGGGATACCCTGTATTCGATCGCCTGGCGTTACGGTAAGGATTTTCGCCGGCTTGCGGCCATCAATGGCATCAAAACGCCCTATAACATCTATCCTGGCCAGCGTCTTAAACTCAGCGGTAGCGCACCTATCCGCACCGCTTCCAAACCTGTGGTAACCCCAGCTAAAACGGCGAACAAGCCAGCATCCTCAAAAAAAGTTATTTCCGCCAAGAATAAAAAATCTTTAACGAAAAATTCTACGCGCCAAAAAGCGCTAACCAAGCGCACAGGGCCGATCCATTGGCGCTGGCCTGCCCGTGGGCAAGTCATTAGCAAGTTCCGCTCTGGAGACCCCCTGCGCAAGGGTGTTGATATCGCCGGTGAAAAGGGAGAATCTGTACTGGCAGCAGCTGATGGCACTGTTATCTACGCTGGTAGTGCATTGAGAGGGTACGGCAAACTGCTGATCGTCAAGCACAATGAGATGTATCTGAGTGCTTATGCCCACAATCATCGTTTATTGGTGAAGGAGGGCAACAAGGTCAAAGCGGGGCAACGGATAGCGGAACTGGGTTCAAGTGGTACCGACCGCGACAAGCTCCACTTTGAAATACGTAAGAACGGTCAGCCAGTGAATCCTCTCACTTATCTACCGTGAGCCGGAAGGGGGTCGCGAAGCTCTGTAAATAAAAATGGACTTTTAACTAATACCACTTGAGGTAGTCACTGAAATCGTGGCGACCGAAGGGTCAGGCCGATTCAGTGGCTGTCGCACATGCGCAGAGATCTGGTCGATATTTGATCGGTTCTGAATGCATGCTACGCGGTTGATATTGGCAAAGTACAAGGAGCAGGGGAAATGGAAGCACAACGGCAAGACCAGTCAGTGGCTGGCCAGGCAGAAGACTTTCCTCCTGAGTTGGCAGTAGAGAATGATGAGCAGAAACTAAACCCAAAAGAAGGAAAAGGTACCGGCCGTACGCGGAGAAATACGGCAAAAAATAACTCCGTCTCCTCCCCCGCCGAGAAGAGCAGGGTCAGCAGGTTGGATGGCGATGGCCATTTACAGAAAAACCTGGACGCTACTCAACTCTATTTGAATGAAATTGGCTTTTCCCCCCTACTGACTGCTGAAGAAGAGGTCTATTACGCACGCAAGGCTTTACGTGGTGATGCTGCGGCAAGAAAGCGCATGATTGAAAGTAATTTGCGCCTTGTTGTGAAGATTGCTCGTCGTTATGTCAGTCGTGGCTTGGCACTATTGGACCTAATCGAAGAGGGTAATCTCGGGTTAATTCGCGCTGTTGAGAAGTTTGATCCAGAGCGTGGTTTCCGCTTTTCTACATATGCCACCTGGTGGATACGTCAGACAATAGAACGAGCCATAATGAATCAGACTCGGACTATTCGCCTGCCGATTCATGTGGTAAAAGAGTTAAATGTGTATCTTCGTGCATCCCGTGAGCTTGCTCAAAAGCTGGATCACGAACCATCTGCAGAAGAGATAGCCACGTTACTGGAGAAACCTGTAGAAGATGTTGAGCGGATGCTGGGGCTCAATGAACGGGTTACTTCCGTAGATACCCCTATTGGCCCCTCTTCAGAGAAGACATTGGTCGATACTATTCCTGACCAGCAGGAGTCTGATCCTGCAGAGTTGCTTCAGGATAGCGACCTTTTCGATAGCATTAACCGTTGGCTTGGTGAACTTCCTGACAAGCAGTGTGAAGTTGTTTCCAGGCGTTTTGGATTGCGTGGCTTTGAGGCGAGTACTCTGGAGGAAGTAGGGCGTGAAATAGGCCTTACACGTGAGCGCGTTCGTCAAATCCAGGTTGATGCACTCAAGCGCCTACGTGAAGTAATGGAAAAGCAGGGGCTTGATGGTCAATCCCTGTTTGGAAATCTCTAATTTTGGCCCCTCAAAAAGAAAACCCCATGAAAGTCGTATTTCGTGGGGTTTTCTGGGAGAGGCTGCTGATGTAAGGCTGATGTAAGGCTGATGCGCTGGTATGCCGTTTAGCCTTACCAAAATTATTTTCTTACCCAGCGCCCAAGATTATCCTGATAGTATTCACCACGGGATAGGCGGGCCTCTAACTTTTCAGCCGCACGAGCAGCGACTTGAGCTATATCGACATTGTGGCTTTTGGCAATCTCGGTGTAGGCCTGCTTGCGTTCGGCATTGATTTTCTTTACCAGTTTTTCCAGCTCCGGCGAGCTAGCGTCTACGATAGCGATATAACCGCTATTAGCCTCTCCTATTAGCCCTTGTTTTTTAGCTTCATCCAGGGAGATTGCCAAGGCGGGTAACGCCAGGATCAAGCCCCACAATAAGAGAACTCTTTTTACCATACTCATCTTGTGCCTCCTCAAAAAATGCCTTCCTTGTCGTCAAACAAGTTTTCGAGATCCTTGTCTACTTTGACTCGGATTTCATGCTCAATTTTAACATTCAGGTTTACAGTGATTGGCTCACTGGGGGCCTTAACCGCCACCGTTGGCGTACACCCTGTAGCAACCATAGCGTATAGTAACCCTATGGGAATCAGCCGGCTGGCCCTCATCTGATACTCCTTACAGTACCGCACAGGTACCTTTTATTTATTACATCTTGAGTCGTGGTTTCAAAATTCAGGCCAGATTCGCCATCTGTGTCGGAGGTGGCCACATTGCCCCTATTATATTGATTCAACCTTA
Organism: Microbulbifer echini; assembly: GCF_041447225.1. Lineage (NCBI taxonomy): Bacteria > Pseudomonadati > Pseudomonadota > Gammaproteobacteria > Cellvibrionales > Microbulbiferaceae > Microbulbifer > Microbulbifer echini. The sequence continues at coordinate 177,614 of NZ_JBGMEL010000003.1, forward strand.
ACCAGCTCTGAATTCGCAGGTCTTCTGTCCTAGCTGGTGAGAGCCTACTTCACCTCCAACCTATTGGTCCAGTCGCTTTTGTAGGGCTTCTGTCAGGTCGCGGCTGGCTTGCAAAGAGCGTAACATCGCAGGAATATTATTCTCGAGATTGAGATTAATAACCAGATCCCGCTCGGAGTCCATTGACTCGCTATGCCCCACAAGTTTTAGACTTAGTTGGAGGTCTCCACTGGGAGGGTATTCTAAGTTGCCCTCCAGCGTCCGGAAATCATAGTCTTCGAGAGCACTGGCAATCATCTTAAGCTGTGGGTTACTTGCGAGCATCTGGGGAGAAAATGCATCGTAATATCTCAATCGTCCACCAGGCTCTATTGCTTCCAGGGACCCATTCTTTACGGTGACGCCATCTGGGCCTGTAGAGATAGGGATTGTCAAGTTGAGACGCCCGCTGGCCTTGAAATTTTCCGACTCGGTCTCGTTAGCCAGTTTTTCTAAGGATACATTCTGTGCATGCAGGATGCTGCTGCGCTCTTTATTCGTCAGATTCCAGCTCAAGGTTTCAGAACTCAACTTTCCGTCAAGAAATTCGGCAGTAAAATTCTCCAACAGAAGATCCTGTTCCTTGTTAAGGGACAGTGAAAAGTGGATATTACTTAAAGGTAGTCCGGCATCAATAGATTGTATTGTCAGGGGATAAGGCCCTTGCGTAAACCAATGCCTGCCATCATTTTCCAATTGGATTTTCCCCTCTATTCCGGTAGCGAAACTACCATCATGGATAGCGGCAATATTAGAGAGAGTTAAGTTGACAGTATCATTTTGATGCTGAGGCCAGGATAGGGTTCCCTCGGCGGTAAGTGCTCCAGAAACGAGATCCACTGGTAAACCTTGGACCGTCTGGCTTAGTGGTATCTCGGAGTTAAAACTGGCTTTGGGTAATGAGAATTGAATGGCACCGGTAGCTAACTTTACATCGTGATGCCAGCGTGAGTTTACTGTTAGGGCGTTGGCTTGGAGTTGACTTTGCCCCTGTATCTTATCCCCGCTGAGGAAAAGAGAGCCTGTAAGGGAGGTTTCAAAAGAGTAGTCTTCAGGTGTTTCTACTTTTAATTGGCTCGCTGAATAGTTACTGCTAAGTTCAGTGTTGCCTTCGGTTTCCTTAAAATAAAACTTACTAAAGTTAATACCGCCGGATAAAGTGAAATATTCGCTAGTAAATTTTTCAAAATGGATATTCCACTGATTAATAGCGCAGTTAGTATTGTTCACTGAAAAGGTGCAATTGACTTTAGGTATTTGAACATCTCCCTTGTTGATTATAAAATCTTTATCCTTTAGTTCTTCATATACAACGTTGACCTGCTCAAGCACTAACTCTTGAGTGTTACTGCTTGATTGAATGTGTACTTTGGCGGAGGAGTCTAGGTTGTTAAAGGTGGACCCTGTTGAAGGATCAACAATAGTTGGAATTTTCGTATTTACCTCAAACATACATTCAGCGTTTTTATCAATATGACAACGAATATTCCTCAGCTGTGAATACATTGATACAGCGTAATCTCTTGACTGTAATTGAGAGTCAAACGCCCCTTCAGTGATCTTGACTGCAAAAGGGTAAGATGAAGCAGGCTCGCCTGTGAGCTGAATTTTATTTTTGATCTCCATTCTAAACTGACTTCGGTTCAGGCCAGTTGAATACAAGGGAGACTTTTTTGGCAGTTCGGGTATTTTAGTATCGAACTGAAGATTGCTTCCTGGCAGTAGGGTAAGGCTAATCTTATTGAGCCAGTCTTGCTCGGTGGAGGGGGCTCCAATGGGATTCAAAGAAGCTTCGGCTTTGAATTTTAATTCACCTTTTAGTTGGGTTAAGTGTAATGGGGCTGTGTACCTTCTCCCTAGAGTGGACTGTAATACAGGTTCAAACGCAGCTGGGAAAAGAGAACCCTCTGCCTGAATTATGGGAGGAGCCCCTTGTTTGATAGCGTCGAATGTCATGTTTACTAGGAGATTCTCGCCGGCTATGCCGTCTTCAGATGAGATTTCAATTGATCCAGATCCTGTGGCAGATTCGAGTAGAAGGGGAGAGAGAGATCTAAGTCTGACGGCTATTGGTGAGTGAGTGGATAGTCGAGCCTTAAGCTTGCTATTCAATATTTTTGTGGGGATTGATACTTCCAGTGCATTACTTTCAAGTTGAAAAAAAATATTTTTATAGTCTTGTTTAAAGGAAAGATTATCCGGAACAAGAGCGCTGGTGTTGATAGAAAGCTGTCCGTTTGTCTCTATTATATCTGATGGTGTTACAGTCACCCCTTGTACAACCCCCAGTATGGGGGCAATTAATTTCAGGTTTGAGATTAAATGGGCGTCGAGATTCCACTGACTATTTTCCCCTTTTAAAAGCGTTAGCACGGCTTCGGAAGGCGAAGTATGGAGGGATGAACCAACTTCTAGATTAAAATTAACTTTTTTTGTAGATAATTTTGCAAGTAATGAAAAGTAAAATGTTCCATATTCTGCCGATTTGTAGGGGGATTTTATACGGATAGTTTTTTCGTTACGGGAAATTTCAAGAGGTCCAAAAAAGATATCTTCGTTAAGCTCTATTGTCTTTACGGATATATTGTCTGGTATATAGAGGATTATGTTTTGTATAGCCTGGCTTAGAGAAAAAATATTATCATCGATAGGGTCGTTTGGAAGAGTATTTTGTGTGTCAGAGTCAACTTCTTTTCGTGTAACGTGTGTCAGTTTATCGATAAATAACGCAGTTTTTCGAGTTTTACCCCGGTTAAAGATTAAATAAAAAGGATTGGACATCTTAACTTTGTCAAGCACTAGATCACTATTTCGGTCCTGCTTAATCTGGATTTTTTCGATTGATGCTTCCCAAAAACTCAGTTCGAGCCCAGATATTTGTTGAATGATAACCTCCCCAGCCAGTAGGTTAATTAGATGGGGGGCAACCGCGTCTTTTTTCCACCAGCTACCAAGAACTAAGGTGGCTAGGCATACGGATACTGTAATGACAACAATGCGGGGTTTTCGCACGTTAAACCTCTAAACTCCAGATAAGGAGGTATCTTTGTGTGATCGCTAAAAAGCTGCAGAACATGAGAACCTGTATTCTGCAGGCTTTGCAAAGGGTTATCTTATCAAAATTACAATAAAAGATTATGCCTGTTCGATTGTTAACTATTGGGATGGTTCATTAATCGGTCACCGTAAGCGGGGTTGAATGCTCAGTCATGGAGCTTCAGTCACCGTCTCCTGTAACAGCTGCAAGCGCCACACATTCAGCTCTATTACGCATAGGTTTGAAGTGAATAGCCATGAGGTAATGGGATGGTTTTAAAGACTGCCTTCAAAAGAGGTGTACATAGTCATTAAAGCAGTCTTGGGCCCCAAAGGCATTATTACGAACTGGTAAAGGGTGCTTTTTGATATGTAGGGCCCTAAATTTTGCGGGGATTTACTCTAGAGTTAAGGTCTTTTTAAATAGCTTTTAACTATTGGTTGTCATCCTTCTATTGTTTTTTTGGTGGGCGCGTGACTGTACATGCATGCCAATTTAAGGGTATCCATGCGGGATTTAACTTCCTCAGCCAGGTGGATGCGGAGCTGGGAGTACCTACGCTGAACAGCAGCGTCCCAACTAGGAATAGTAAAGCGATCAACTTGTTACCCATACGGGTACCTTCTGTGTTATTTGCAAGTCAACATCTATCCGTCCTTTACCTGGTGTTGAACGTGGGTATGTAATAGCTAGATAAATTTGAATTATGCTAGTGTCGAGATGGGTTCTAAGTAGGTTCACAAGAACGTAAGCTGGTCCAGCTGGCTTATGAACTATCGGCTAGGGCCGTCGGCGGGAATTCTTAACTTGTAATGACAGTTTTAACCCCAATTTATTGAATCCTTACCGTTCCGTTGGGAACACATTTATTGAGGATGTTTCAATCATGCAAGATGCCCAGCCGAAGACTATCTATCTTAAGGACTATCAAGTTCCAGATTACTTGGTGGATAGTACCGATCTACACTTCGAACTGGAGCCCAAGGCCACCCTGGTAAAATCTCAGCTTAGCGTTCGTCGGAATCATGAGGCGGGCGAAGGCTTGCCACCATTGCTATTAGATGGCGTTGACTTGGAGCTGATATCTGTTGCTGTCGATGGCTCAATTCTTCCTCCCGCGTCTTATCAAGAAACACCCGAAGGTTTGATCCTCACCGTTGAGAAGCCAGAGTTTCTACTGGAAATCTACAACCGAATCAATCCAGAGGACAACACTTCGCTAGAGGGTTTATACCTCTCCAACGACATGTACTGCACGCAATGCGAGGCCGAGGGTTTCAGGAAAATTACTTTTTACCCTGACAGACCTGATGTGATGTCAAAGTTCACCACCACGATAGTGTCGTCAAAAATACTTCCTGTATTGCTTTCTAACGGTAATGAAATTGATCGTGGTTATTGTGAGGATGGGCGACATTTTGTCACCTGGGAAGACCCTTTTGCCAAGCCCGCCTACTTGTTTGCCTTGGTGGCTGGGAATTTGGAACATAGAGATGATACTTTCACCACTGTTAGTGGACGCGAAGTAAAGCTAAGGATTTATACCGAAGAAAAAAATATCGGGAAATGCGATCACGCGATGCGCTCTTTGAAAAAAGCGATGCGTTGGGATGAGGAAATGTATGGCAGAGAGTACGACCTGGATATATTTATGGTTGTGGCGGTAGACCATTTCAATATGGGTGCCATGGAAAATAAGGGCCTAAATATTTTTAATTCGGCCTGTGTATTAGCTAGCCCTGAAACGGCAACGGATTCGGCTTTTCAGCGGATAGAGTCAATTGTTGGTCATGAATATTTCCATAACTGGTCTGGCAATAGAGTGACATGTCGAGATTGGTTTCAGCTTAGTTTGAAAGAAGGGTTTACAGTATTTCGAGATGCTGAATTTTCTGCAGATCTAAATTCACGGGCGGTAAAACGAATTGAGGATGTGTCTCTGCTGCGTACCAGTCAGTTTGCAGAAGATGCCGGACCCATGGCTCATCCAATTCGGCCTGAATCCTACATGGAAATATCTAACTTCTACACTTTAACCGTATATGAAAAAGGTGCTGAAGTTGTTCGTATGATTCATACCCTTCTGGGGCAGGAGAGATTCCGTCGAGGGAGTGATCTATATTTTGAGCGTCATGATGGATGTGCGGTAACCTGTGAAGACTTTATTGTGGCGATGGAGGATGCCAATCAGGTTGACCTGGCTCAGTTTCGTCGTTGGTACAGTCAGGCTGGAACCCCAGTTTTGGTTGTAAGCGATGATTTTGATCAATCAAAAGGTATTTACACTCTAAATATTCGCCAGACATGTCCTCCTACTCCAGATCAAGAGGAAAAGTTGCCGTTTCACATACCGGTAAAAATCGGCCTTCTAGATGGAAATGGCCATGACCGTATACTGAGTGATGAAGGATCCACCGAGGAAATTCTGGAGGTTAGGAATGTTGAGCAGAATTTTGAGTTCAATGGAATAAAAGAAAAGCCTCTACCCTCACTGTTGCGTGGCTTCTCTGCGCCAGTGAAGGTGCGTTATTCATATACAGAGAAACAACTCATCTTCTTGATGCGTAATGATTCAGATACATTTAATCGTTGGGATGCTTCTCAGCGGTTGGCATTTATGGCTTTATCTAATATCCAGCAAGATTACCGAGATGGTAAAGCTTTACAGGTGTCGTCTGAACTGATTGAAGCCTACCGGAATGTATTAAAAAGCCGTATATTGGATCCGGCTCTAGTGGCAGAGATATTAACTTTACCAAGTGAACAGTCGATTGCGGAAATGTATGATTCTGTCGATGCTGGGGCTATAGTGGCGGCTCGAGAATTTTTAAGTGAAACTCTGGCGAATACTTTAGCGCCTGAATTGAAAGAAAAATACTTAGAGCTTAATGTGGTTAAACCCTACGATCCAAATGCAAAAGATATTGCTGGGCGTAGTTTAAAAAATATCTGCTTATCCTATCTCGCAGTAGCAGAAAAAGATGATGCATTAGATTTGTTGGAAAAGCAGTTCGATATGGCTGAGAATATGACCGACAGTGCGGCTGCCCTTAGAGGGCTGATCAATCATGGGGATGCAATTCAAGCCGAAGCAGCAATACAAAGCTTTTATCAACATTGGCAAGGGGATACTCAGGTTGTGGAGCTCTGGCTTGGGTTGCAAAGTAGTAGTTCACGTTACGGCAGCTTGGAAAATATCAGAACCTTGATGGAGCATCCGGCCTTTGAACTCAAAAACCCTAATAAAGTTCGAGCAGTTATTGGTGGTTTTGCTAATAGAAACTTCAAACAGTTCCATAAGGAAGATGGAAGTGGTTATAAATTTATCGCAGAGCAGGTTGTTGCCCTGGATAAATTGAACCCACAAATAGCTGCCCGCCTTGTGATTCCTATCACGCGGTGGAGAAAATATACTGGAAATCTATCAGATAAAATGAAAAACGCACTTCAGGATGTTCTTAACTCAGGTACTCTCTCAAAGGATGTTTTCGAGGTGGTCAATAAAAGTTTGATATAGATTTTACTTTTGGTGTGGGGCCTGGATTTGGCTCCATATTCGTGTATTGCGCTTGGCAGCTTAAGTTGGTGAGTGGTGAGGTTTTTTAATGGTTAATTGATTTGACTGTCTCTTTCACTGCCAAGCTTAATTAACTTTAGATGACTGTCACTGAGTTGAAGTTGTGTAACAGATGTATAGTCGGGCCTAAATTGTTGTACTTTGTTATCATTTAATATATATGCAACAACCGAATTTATGACCATAAAATGGCAAAATATGATGGTGTCCTCTTCAATGCTCAATAAGTAATCTTTAATTCCATCTCGCCAGTCTTTTTGTTGTCGATTACTCGGGTCCCACTCCTTACTCAGCAGTGAGCGTATCCAGGAGAGGCGTTGTCCTAATGAAACTCCTTTAGGTGTGGGGATTTCACTCACTCGATTTTCTAAGGAGATAGAGGTGCCTAACTTATCAGCTAAGGGTTTTGCGGTTTGTTGGGCGCGTAATTTAGGGCTGCTTACTAATTTTAAGTAAGTGTTTTTAGAGAAACTGCTAGCCAATTGAATTGCTTGTTTGTGCCCCAGGGGCGTGAGCGCAGGATCAACAATCGAATTGCCTTTGGCGGCCTCACCGTGGCGTGCTAATAAAATTTGTATCATATTAATAGAGAGTTATAGATACTTATTTAAAGTCTCATCGGGGATATCTTGCCATAAATTGAGTAATTTTTCCGTGTTAAATTCGCGTCCTTTTGGATTTTTGCCAAAACACTTACTGTTTATACCTGTATATACCGGCCAGTCATCTCCTGGAATACCTCTTTCAGCAAAGCCCAACCAAGCCTCCTGGATAGTGGCGCTCAGTAGATGGGGGTCAGTTTCACCACCATAAAGTACTTGCAGTGATTCTTCTGCATGAGTTCCAAAGACATAGCCAAGCTCTACGGCATGACAGGCGCCTAGTATAGGCTGTGCAGCAAGAGGTTGAGTGAAGTGATAATGATAACAGTCTCCCTGATGACGGTCCAGATGCCTCAATCCTGGCAGTGTGAATATCATGTCTGTCAGCATTAAGTTCCAGGTTTTACTCCATGCAGGCCATAAATTATCTTTTGCTTGCTCGGCTTGTCGGTGGTAATAAAGGATAATAGGCTTTAGTTTTTTTTCAGGTATTAACCATTCTAAATGCTGGCAAATCTTTTTATAGTTAAGCGTGTATGTGTCTGGGATGTGGACACTAAATAAATTCCACTCCTCCAGGTTGTTACCTAATAGCAGGGGCGGTGGTTTACTATTTTTTGCAGTATTTATATGCTCAATATTATCTATGAGTTCATGATCAACGACGGGTTTAAAAGGCAGTTGCCCCCATTTATTGGACATGCTTTTATCTTTGATGATTATATCTTGCGCTTCTAGAAGCTCTTTGCTGGAGCATTTGAGTAGCGGCTTTTTACGGCTAATTTTATCGAGATGAGAGATAAAAGCTTCAGCTATATTGTTGGCACTTTCGATGGTGTGGAGAACTTTAGGGTGTCCACTTTGAACTATGGCGCGACTAAAAAGCCCATGGCATCCTGGAATATTCAGTAGAGAGGTAATACTCATGGCACCGGCGGATTCACCAAAAAGAGTAATGTTGTTGGGGTTACCACCAAATGCTGCAATATTATTCTTGACCCATTTTAGAGCGGCAATTTGATCCATAATTCCTTCATTACCTGAAGAAGGTATGTTGCTGAGATCTTTTAGACGTAAGAAACCGAAAGAACCTAGACGATAGTTGAAAGTGACAACAATGGCTCGGCCAGTGGCTGCTAGGTGTGAGCCATTGTAAATGGCTTGACAGCCAGATCCCATGTAGAAAGAGCCTCCATGAATCCAGAACATTACTGGGAGTTTTTTTAGTGGGGAAATAGTTGGGCAGAATATATTGAGGTGTAAGCACTCCTCGCTCTGTGGAGTTTCCCCATTTCGGCCACGTACCTCCATTAGACTGGAAGGGTTTTGCGCGGCTGGCTTGCCAAAATCTTCTGCGTGAAATGGAACCTCCCAAGTAGGGGGTTCCGCTGGTGGTCGCCAGCGCAACTCCCCTATCGGAGGCCGTGCGTATGGAATCCCAAGGAATTTATAAACCCCCAGATTTCTGACATTTGTGCCGATGATGAGGCCGGCGCTTGTTTCAATGGTTGGCGTCAGATTGATATTTAAGTGCTTTCTCATACTGGAATCCGTAGTCATCAATTGTGCCCTTGCTACCTTAAGAGTATCTAATACCCTTAATAATTGGTTTTTTCATGTGTTTTGAAATAAATTTGACACATATGGGTGTGAATTCGATGTTTGTGATGGTTTGGCATACTTCCATTCATGATTTTTCATTAAGGTAATAGTTAATCTAGTAACCGGTGAGCTCCAGGTGGAGTATTTGCTGTCTTTTAGTGCCTAAGAGAAACAGTATATTTATAAGTTTGTTAGTTTTTATTTGTTTGGGGAGGTGCTATGAAAGGTTTTAGAGGGTTAATGTAGGAGGTTAAAGCTTAATTGTGGAGTGGTTGAGTGGGGGTAGGTCTGGGTGGGATATTCGTGAGTCAGGACAATTTCCCTAAGATTAAGGAAGTAGTAATAAAAGCGTAATTCTATTTGAGAGTATGTTGGATTTGTCTTAAATTTGTTTGTGTTTGTGTTTGTGTTTGTGTTTGTGTTTGTGTTTGTGTTTGTGTTTGTGTCTGGTGGTGGGGGCGATAGAATCTAGTGGAATAGTTGATGCCCATAACATGGCAGGCATATGATTTTGCAGAGAATAACACTTTGCATCAGTCCTTGCTCGATTAAATATGTAGCATGAGGGTCTAATTCCCTTCGGGTTGAAGTTAGGATGGAGGAAGTTAAATTAAGGCAAGTTTCCCGCTTACTTACTAAATGGCATCCTGATGGTATATTTGTTTATAAACGGTAACGTCAAAGATTTTGATATGTGGCATAAGGTTTTTATAAAGTTCAAGCCTAGACTAAAAGAAATGGGGGTAACCGTTACTTCTATTTATCGGGAGATTGACAATCATCAGAGTTTGACTGTGGTGCATGAGTTTTTATTAAAAGAGGATGCGATAAAATATGTCAATAATGCGGAAATGAAAGAGGTCCGAAAACAAGCGGGGGTACTTGCAACTCCAAAGATATGGTATACAGAAATGCTGTCATCAGAAAGATGGTAGCTTCCGCCAGGGTGGAGAATTATCAAATAACCATGAGCGTTTGAGGATCTTTGTGTGGTGGTTTAATACTTTCGAAAATTTAGCTTAGATGATAAAGCTGCTAAGCGAGATAAAATCTGAGGTAGAAAGTAAACGTCTGTGTTTCGAGGTTGAGCTCAAGAAAGAAGTGGTGTTCGACTAAATTTCGGTGAGTACACCGAGCTAGTTCAGTTTCGACGAGGAGTTAAACAGCTGAGGATGGAGAAGGAAATCCTAAAAAAGGTTGGCGCCTTATTTGGAAAAGAAGTGAGGTAAGCTATAGATTAATTAACATGTAGGAATACAGATTTTCTATCAGGCTATTCTACTGGGTAATGCATTCAGAAAAAGTAATTGTTACGATTGGTCCTGCCGCAGTAATGCTCTACGGAGGGTTGAGTATTAATATTTTAAGGTTTTATTTGCGTAACCCTGGCAAAGTCTTGGCGGCTTTCAGTTGATGAGTTTTCTATATATAGAAGACCTTAATGTTGGGTGCTGTCGAGTTCTCAAAATTATGAAAATCTTTGTTTGGTTGTAATATAAGAAAAATATTTCAGGCTGACGATTAACTGTAAGCTTCAGTTGCCAGTCCGAGGAAATATTTTAAAATGGAATTTTTTACTGGCTGCTAAAGCCAAGTTTGGACTGCCGATATTTAGTACATTTGGAATTTACAATGCCGGTTATACCTGGTGGTGCGTATCGACCTCTACTCGTGCCGGCTTGTCGGATCGAGTTTGGGTCGCCTGATGGAAATCGTACAGGTGATGCGTTTATTAAGACAGCCATCAATTTACGTGCGCTAACAAAAGAACATATACATCATTCTGATCGGCATGGCCTGTCAGCCATGCTTGGCAAGCACTCTTAAATCAGAGAGGGAAGGCGTGCTCAATGATACGAAAGGGAAAGCTCGCTCACTGAGTATTTTTTAGTTGCCAAAATGGGAGTGGTTAATCGGAATTGTCTATCCAACAGGTGAAAATTCTTTAGCGAATGTAAGGACTTTACAGCTCACTTCGAGGCCATGCGATGCTGGGGTAGCAGCACTCATGAAATTTTAGAAATAAGCTTTATTGGGTATTCGGATGGACTGGATGGCAATAGCTTTAAGGTCATATTTTCTTTTAGCTTATAGTCTAAACGGTGAGTTTCTTTGGTAATGACCTAGCTGTGATTTTCTAGTGCTCATTTCTAGTATTGATTGATTGTTATTTTAGGATGAGTTAGGTGTTGTAGGTGGCCTGATTGAGACTGATTTCTCCCAAGCGTCTAGCCGCTTCATCTATATTTCCATTCAGTGCATAGACTACAGCAATTGCAGAAACCGCATTGTGTAACATGCTGATACTTGGTGCTGGTATCCTTATCATTATTTTCCGATTTGACAATTTCAATGAAACTTGACTCCCAAATTCATCCGTATGTATTTTGGTTATACGAATTTCAGCTTGTGGGCTTTCACCAAAGCGGATGACCCTTCTAGCATACTTTTTTGCCTCTTTTAAAACATAATCAAAGCAGTGAAGGTGTTCTCCCACAATGGCAATGGCAGATCCCGACAGTCCATTATAAATGCGAGACTTACACTTGGCCGTATCTTCGATACTTTTTTCCATTTGACTGGTCTGAGAAATGTCGATATCGGTAATCAGAGAGATTGTTGGTTTTATACGGTGTGTAATGGGGTTCGATTTTATACGGAGAGCACTTTGCGCGATTTCAATGATAGCAATTTCATGATCCTTGTTAAGGTTGGCTAATATAGAAGTGGCGTTAACACGGGAATTGTAATTTTTAGGACTGGTGAGTACTTTTTCCCTGGGGTCAAGCATTTCGCCTATCATCTTTAATGTAGCGGATTTCCCCGCTGTACCGGTTATAGCGATTACTTCACCGTCAAAACGCTCTCTAGCTGCGAAACCTAACTCCATAATGGCTTTGATGGGGTCATCAACCTTCAATACAGGCAGATTTTTTGGGAGTCCTTCGACAGGGCGGGAGACTATTGCGCCTGCAAGTTGGTGGGCAAAGGTAGGTACCTCTTTATGGGAATCCCAAAATTTTGCCGAAACATTTTCGCTCCGTTCATGATGGGAGCGATCCAGATTTGTATGGGCTGCAAAGAGAATCGGCCCTGACAATTGCTCTATAAAACGACTATCAGAAATCACACTGCGGACAAACCAATTATTGGGTGGTGGTACAAGCCAAGTACCACCAGTAATATCTGTTAGTTGTGCCGCATTCCAGGTTTGTCCCGGCGGATGATGATAAATGCTGGAAGGGAATACTGTTCTGTATTCTGGAATCCTACGATTTTGGCGTTTTTTATACGTCGAAAAATCCTGCCGAGTTATCATTCCTATAACTGGAATTGGCTTGATTTGGGTTTGGTTGGAGATTAGGCCAATGTGCAATTGTAGATCGGTTTCAATGAGGTCCTGACTAGCGGGGGCTCTGAGCCCATAGAGGTCACGATAGATAATGCCAGGATTCCATTCACTAGTAGGTAGCTGCCAGTCACAGGGATCATGATCCATGAACCTCCCCCAAGTTGGCATCGAAGTCGGAATGTCCGGTATTGCTTGAAAATCCAATCTAAAATCTTCATGAACTTTATTTTCAGCAGACCAGAAAGACTCGACCCACAGTGTCTGACGGGATTTGAGTTCACGAGGATAAAATCGAACACCCAGTAACACAAGGGGGCCAATTTTTAGTGGTGCGATACGAGCATCGGCGGGCACACTTGCTACCTGCCACTGTGGCTTTGGCGGACGTTTAGCCAGTATCCTATCTTGTTGGTGGGTTGTTGGGCTTAAAGTGGGAAGTTTTTCTGTTGTGCGTTCAGGAGGTGTGAGCCTTAGCGTAGCGCTACCATCCCTGTGTAAATGAAGCCTTGTCCCCAAAGATAAGCAGATATTGGAAAATTTTTCACTGAGTTCTCCAGCGGCTCTGCCACTTAGTTGCCGGCTGAAGCCGAATCCTACTCCAACGGGCACAAAGGTGATTTGTTCAATCCCGCTTGTACTGAGTTGTAAACGAAAAATACCACTGTCTGCCAGGCTGTTGCGCACGGCATCGAAAAGCAGGTCTCCAGCATCGTGAATTATGGGTCGCTCGCGGTAAATTTCTATGCCTTGTAGATTGTGGGTGCTTGAGCCGAGAACGCCATCAGCGCCGGCCTCAATGATTCGGTGAGCAACGGCGATCTGCTTAGAACTGGGATAGAGTTCCCGGTTGGCTTCCCAGTGTACAGCTACCAATATGACATGAGCTTTCTTTCGTGCCGCTGCAATTCGGGGTTTCAGTGTATCGATCCAGAGATCCGGTATCGATAGGGGAAGGTACGCACACCCGGCATTGGTGGGGCCGGCAGCAAAGCGAGGTTGGCTGGCATCCAGGGAAAAGATAGCCACATTGATGTTTCCGGCAGGTCGGATAATGGGAGTAAGTGCTTCTTCAAAGGTTTCCCCAGAACCTGTATAGCCGATTCCTGTTGTGTTAAGCCAAAACTCCTGCTCCAGCAGAGCGGTTGCTCCATAATCACCACAATGATTATTGGCGGTGGTAACGATATCGACACCGGCGTTAAAAAGTACAGATAACATCTCTGGTCTAGCGCGGTAATAACTGGGTGATACTTCCCCCTTTGGGATTCCTTGCTCGCCTTCTGTTGCAACTACACACTCCAGATTGACAACACTGAGGTCGGCATTATTTAGCGCTGGGATTTCTCCCAAGACCTTTTTTATTCCCAGTTGTGCTGTGCGGTAATGTTGTCGGCGACCAAGATTAACACCGCCACCCCAAGCGAGAACCGATTTAATCTGCAAATCTTTGGAGGTTACGGTTTTATTGCCAGGATCTTCAACCACGTGGTAGGGTAGTTTCAATGCAATCTGTTGCCCTTTCGCCTTGTTTGTGACTAGATATTCCCTGTAAGCGATCAATCCTGAAAGGTAGTGTTCGACGTCATCTATACGAATTCTAAAAGCGAGGTGCCGAATAAAAAAACTTCCCAGAATCTTTGCCGGATTTTTGAAGAACATGGCAAATTCTGGCCAGAAATAACCATTAAAAAGGTAGTTGGCCCGCTTATGCAGAGCACGATAGAAGTGCTCAAGATCAATTTGATCCAGTAGATACTGGAATTTCCCTTGCGAATGGATTTTCGAGATGAGTTTCTCCGCGGCCATCATTAATTGGAGTAGTGTGGGAAATGTAACGATGTTTCTTTCCACAAAATTTAGGTGGTTTGCAAAATTTCGGATACCAAACTGATAATATTTTTCTTCTGGGCGATAGATAGTGAGTTCGTTCACAGAGTGGCTGAGCCAATAGTCGTGGGCACGCCAGTGCTCGGACACAATAAAGTACTCGAAAGCTGTTTCGACTATTGCTAACCAGCGCGGATTTTTGTTCCAGCCATAAAGGCGTATAAGCGCGAAAGCGGCCTCACCGTCGTGGCAGAGGATACGGCGTTGCACTTTCTTGTTGAGCGATGGGTATTCGAGTACATGGCAAAATTGTCCGCTATCCGGGTTTTGCATATACTCTATGCCTCTGCCTAGCTGCTCTGTGAGTTCTGTATAAGTTCTGCTCTGCACAACCTCTGAATACTTAACCAAAGCCAATAGGCTCATTGCATTGCTGCCAAGTTTGATTTCGTTACTTGACTCCACTAAAAATGCAGCAGTTTCACCGGATTCGAGTGTTGCGATCTTGATTGATTTTTTCGCTAGGTATTTCAGTGTTTGCTGAATAGCTTTGAGTAGATCGGGGTCTTTACTGACTTCCCAGGCCTCTATCATGGAGTAGGTGCTACTGGCGTGATGAAGGTTATTGTAAGTTTCAATTTCCCGGTCAAAGCAGCTATGCCAGCCATATTGAAAACGGCCATTGGATTTAACCTGCTTAGCCAGATAACGACTGCTGCTTAGTATTAGCCTGGTTATCTGTGTGCTATCGCTTTCTTTAATCGCCCGACGACCTGCATCCAGACCCGACGGGTAAAGGTGAATAGGATCCTGCGCATTTTCACAGAAAATACCCTCTGTGGAGAGGATTACAATATTTTTGTCTTCGGGAAAATCCAGCTTTACTTGGGGGCCAAATCGGATTTGGCTATAAGATGTAAAGTTCTTTTCGTTGAGGATGGCATGGTCTATACGATTACCACCGTCGAGCATGGCGTTGCCGTTAAGCTCTTGCTCCAGAAATGCAATTTTACAATCTAAATCAAGCGCTAAACCGTAGCGGAAGTAACCTCGTTTGGTGTTGGCAAGTATTTCATGAAACCCGGCGAGGGTCGTGGCACTTTTGCTGGTGACCCAGTCTACCCGTAACCAGCAGGGCTCGATTTTAGAGCGCTGAGCGGCCTCGTACGCACTGACAGAGAGAGCCTGCCAGGCTTTGGGGAAATCCGCAGAGTTAGTGTGTCGCACAGTAGCGCGTTGTTTGGCATCACTAATGGAAAAAAAAAGCGTATATGGCGGGCATATAGTGCTTAAAGCCCGCTCTACCAGAGGGCGTGCCCGCTTAAGCATGCTGGATAGGGACATGTCGCTGTGGTTCTCTCTGGGTGTCTAAGTTGGCAGAATTTTCAGTATTTATTTTTTTGATAACTACAGGAGGACTTTCCTGCTGGAGTATAGACTTGCGTACGGATCCTGCTGGCAAAGGATAAAATACAGAGTGTGAAATTTTTTTAATAAAACTATCAATGAAAAAGTGCAATTGGGTTTTCAAAACTTATCCACTTGGATAGTATTGGAAATACTGCATTGACGAATGAAAGACGCGCAAACTCTCAAAGATTCTCTCAGTAAATCCCAGGGCGCTATTGAGGGGTTAGTCCCAGGTTGAGTGATTTTGTAGGCTAAAGGTCTGCCAGTCCCAAAAACCCAAAAGGCGATCCTTTCGGGTTTTTTGTCTGAACATGGTTAACCAATCCATTTAATGTTGGTCTTCCCGGTTGATTATCCTATCGGCGATTAAAGTGGCGCACTTACTTTGGGATTGTGCGTGGGATAGATCCTCCCTGGAGATTGCAGCGTTTTCATTGTCTGGCGCAGAGTTCAAATAGCCTTATTGGCCGTTTGAGAACAAGGAAGAGAAAGTTGTGGAGTAATGGAAGATGAGATGGCGTTGGTGGCAGAGGCTCAGGAGTTTTCCTCCTCTGGTCTGGATCGTTTTAATTGGCAGTTTTTTTAGCCGTGGCACCTACTTTATGGTTTGGCCTTTTCTGGCCATTCTTTTATTTAAAAAATTTGAGTTGGGCACCGCGGAGATTGGGCTGATTCTCAGCGCATCGGCAATTGGCGCGGCCCTTCTGGGTTTCTTTGTGGGCGCTTTGTCAGACCGCTATGGTCGCCGCAACATCCTGTTGCTGGGTTCGGCGATTAACTTGTTTTCTTTTGCGCTGTTAGCAATAAGCCAAACATTACCGGGATTTATTCTGGCAATGACGCTCTGTTCCATTGGTCGAGCGGTTTGGGAGCCGCCGGCTAGTGCGTTGATTGGTGATGTGATCGATAACCAGGCAAACCGCGAGTTGGCCCTACAATTACGCTATTTTCTGATTAATGCGGGGGCGGCACTGGGGCCTATTGTCGGTGTTTGGGCGGGGCTCAGTGCGCAGCAGTCTACCTTTGGCTTAACCTCGCTCAGTTATCTGCTATTGGCACTGGCCTTTGTTTGGGGTTTTGCGAAAACAGAGGCGGGTCTGCGGGTAAAGGCTAGGGAAGATGGCACTGTGGCCCTGAGTAATACCTTGTCGGTATTGCGCAAGGACCATGTGTTTATGGTAGTGATTGTCGCCAATATCCTTACGATGTTTATCTATGCCCATATGGACTCCAGCTTGGTGCAGTATCTGACTCGATCAGGGGCGCCGCGACTGATTGAATTAATTTCCAGCATGATCTTTGTCAATGCAATAACCATTGTACTGTTGCAATTTCCGCTAATGCAGTTAATGCGTAAACTGGAGATTAGAGAGCGAATTATGATTGGGCTGGTTATATTGGCCGCCGCACAAGTGTGGTTTGCCCTAAATCCGATGTACTGGTTTTGGGGTTGGATGGGAGCGACTTTTGTCCTCAGCCTGGCGGAGGCGATTCTCTTTCCTACCATGAGCGTGCAGATTGACCGCCTGGCGCCTGAGCATTTGCGAGGCACTTATTTTGGCGCCTCTTCCTTCTATGCATTGGGGTGGGCCCTGGCACCCCTGGCGGGTGGCTTGATTCTGGAGTCCTGGGATGGGCCAGTGCTCTACTGGTGCCTGCTGGTACTTTGTGGGGTGATATTCGTTCTTTATCGTACTACGGCTTACCTATCCCGCCCGCAGTGGCCCGATTTAAAGGGCGAGGCGTTTGCACCGGAGAGAGATGCCAAAGTTACTTAATGGTTAAAATTGACGAATGCAGTGATGTTATACGAATGTATAAAATGAAAAGGGTCTATGGGAAATAAAAAACGGGAAGCTCAGCGAGCTGTAAGCTTCCCGTTCTAGCCGACCCAAATAAGATCCTCTAACAAGAGTATTGTCAGGGGATTTTTTAGATCTCTGCGGCGAGACGTGAGCCTTGGTCAATTGCACGTTTAGCGTCGAGCTCTGCGGCTTCGTCAGCACCACCAATCAGGTGGGTCTTTACACCGCGCTCCTGCAGCGCTTCATACAATTTGCGTGCAGGCTCCTGGCCAGCGCAGACAATGATGTTATCCACTTCCAGCAGCCGCTCTTCTTCACCTACACGAACGTGCAGTCCTTTATCGTCAATTTTTTCGTAAAGAGCACCGGCAATCATCTCTACGTTGCGGTGTTGCAGGCTGCCACGGTGAATCCAACCCGTCGTTTTACCCAGCCCGGCGCCCACTTTGGTGGTTTTACGCTGCAGCAGGTAAACCTGGCGCGGAGTGCTCACGGCTTCGCGGGGCTTCAGGCCGGAGCGTTGCTCCAGCTCAATATCCACACCCCATTCGCTGAAGAACTCCTCCTTGTCACTGGCGACCACGACCTCTTCGTTGGAGTGCGGGCCGTCGTGGGTCAGATATTCCGCCACATCGAAGCCGATACCACCGGCGCCGATAATCGCGACTTTTTCACCCACGGGTTTCTTGTGTTTGAGAACGTCCAGATAACCCATCACTTTATCGCTTTCGATACCTGGAATCGGCGGGGTGCGCGGCTCGATACCGGTGGCAATAATGACTTCATCAAAAGCTTGCAGGTTTTCTGCGGTCGCGATGGTTTCGAGTTTAACTTCAACACCGGTTACTTCCAGTCGGCGCTTGAAGTAGCGCAGGGTTTCCTGAAATTCCGCTTTGCCGGGGATCTGCTTGGCGATATTGAACTGGCCGCCGACCTTGTTGCTGCCTTCAAACAGGGTTACTTGGTGTCCGCGCTCGGCGGCGACGGTGGATGCGGCCAAACCGGCGGGACCGGCGCCGATCACGGCAACTTTCTTCACGTTGTCGGTGGGCAGGTAGTTCAGCTCGGTCTCGTGACAAGCGCGCGGGTTTACCAGACAGGAAGTGAGCTTCAGCTGGAAGGTGTGGTCCAGGCAGGCCTGGTTACAGCCGATACAGGTGTTGATTTCATCGGCGCGATCCTCTGCGGCCTTGTTGACGAAGTCGGAATCCGCGAGGAACGGACGCGCCATAGAGATCATGTCGGCCTGACCGGAGGAAAGTATGTCCTCGGCCACTTCCGGCACATTGATACGATTGCTCGCCACTACCGGGATGGACAGGTGTTTTTTCACCTTCGCGGTAATATCGGTAAATGCCGCGCGGGGAACATTGGTGGCAATAGTGGGAACGCGTGCCTCATGCCAGCCGATGCCGGTATTAATAATAGTGGCGCCGGCTTTTTCGATTGCCTGGCCGAGGGCGACGACTTCCTCAAAATCACTGCCGTCTTCCACCAGATCCAGCATGGACAGGCGATAAATAATAATAAAGTCTTCGCCAACAGCCTCGCGCACACGGCGTACGACTTCAATCGGCAGACGAATGCGGTTTTCGAAGCTGCCGCCCCATGCATCGGTGCGTTTGTTGGTGCGCTTCACGATGAACTGGTTAATGAAATAGCCCTCGGAGCCCATGATTTCCACGCCGTCGTAGCCGGCCTCGCGGGCCAGGGTGGCGCAGCGAACGTAGTCGTCGATCTGGCCTTCGATTTCCTCGCTGGTCAGTTCACGAGGTGTGAAGGGGTTGATCGGGGCCTGAATGGGGGAGGGTGCGATCAGGTTTTCATTGTAGGCGTAGCGACCGGTGTGCAGAATCTGCATACAGATCTTGCCGCCTTCGGCGTGAACGGCTTCGGTGACTTCCCGGTGTTGCTGGGCTTCTTCCGGGGTGTTCATTTTTGAAGCACCCTTGAATACGCCGCTCTCTTCGTTGGGTGCTATGCCACCGGTTACAATCAGGCCAACGCCACCGCGGGCGCGCTCGGCATAAAAGGCCGCCAAACGGGTAAAGCCACCGGGGTGTTCTTCCAGGTTGGTGTGCATGGAGCCCATCAGCACCCGGTTTTTCAGGGTGGTGAAGCCCAGATCCAGGGGGGCAAGCATATTAGGGTAGGCTTGGGACATGGCAAAATTCTCTTTTTGTAACCTTTAGGGTTCGTCTTTATCTACAAAGAGCTAATATGCAAAGAGTTGCATATCGTTACCCGCCAGGATAACAAGAGCCCCTGCAGTGAAACAGTGACCTTTCCGGTCGAATTCAGTGATCATTTCCCGACGGTTTATTAACCTACTTGCGTCCCATTCTCATTTGGCGGAACTGCCTGTTTTTAAAGGACTTTCTGCGCTGTTTATTTATGCCGCCAGTACCGCCAGGAGCTGCTCCCGCAGCCAGTGGTTCGCGGGGTCATCGTGTTGGTTTTTGTGCCACAGCAGATGCCAGTCCATCAGTGGGATTTGAAAGGGCAACTCGAATAATCGCGCCGAATACTGACCGGCCAGACTGGCCGGCACCGTTAAGGCCAAGTCGGTGCGCAAGACTACTAAGGGCGCTACCCGATAGTGCTGTACACGCAACTTGATATTGCGCCGCCGGCCGAGCTTATTCAGCGCAATATCTGCCAGGCCG
Organism: Microbulbifer echini; assembly: GCF_041447225.1. Taxonomy (NCBI): domain Bacteria; kingdom Pseudomonadati; phylum Pseudomonadota; class Gammaproteobacteria; order Cellvibrionales; family Microbulbiferaceae; genus Microbulbifer; species Microbulbifer echini. The sequence goes on from NZ_JBGMEL010000003.1 coordinate 197,531, forward strand.
GGGCCAGTGCGCCTGCTGGAGACGTGAATGTGTTCCAGTTGCAGGTATTGCTCCAGGGTCAGGCTCGATTCACTGGCCAGGGGATGCTCGTTGCGCAACATGCAGAGGTAGCGGTCCTGGTGTAGCCGCTGCTGTTGCAGCTGGGGTGCGGTAACCAGGGGGATATCCAGGGCAAAATCCAAAGTATTGGCTGCCAATTCCCTGGTCAACTGGTCCCTGGGTACATGAAATGACTCTACTGTCACTCCGGGCGCTTCTTTTTCCAGGCGCTCCAGCAGGCGCGGTAGTAACAGGGTTTCTGCCATATCGTTCATGGACAGGCGCAATGTCTTGCGCGCCAGGGCGGGTTTGAATTGTCGGTATTCGTTCAGGCTGGTACCCAGCAGGGAAAGGGCCTGTTGCACCCTGGGCATAATGGATTCCGTCAGGGGGGTGGGGGTCATTCCGGAAGGACCGCGAATAAATAGCGGGTCATCCAGAGTGCGACGCAGACGTGCCAGGGCGTTGCTTACCGCCGGTTGGGTGATATGCAGTTGTTCGGCGGCCCGGGTGAGATTGCGCGCGTTGTAAATGGCCTCCAGAACCAGAAACAGATTCATATCCATTTTTTGCAGCTGCATAGATATCTCAGTCATAACCTATGTGAATGATTGCATATTCGCACAATAAACTTTGATGATTCAATCGTGAGGGCTAGGGTTGGGGGAACTATAAAAAAAGAGGAGTGCGCTGTGGGTGAATCCATTGTGGTGCGCCATGGGCAGGCGTCCTTCGGCGCTGATGACTACGATAATCTCTCTGACGTCGGCTGGCAGCAGTCGCGTTGGTTGGGGGATTACTGGCGCCAGACCGGACAGCAATTCGACCGAATTCTTTGCGGTAACCTGCGCCGGCACCGGCAGACCACCGAGGGCATTGGAGAAGGTCTTGGTATTGATATAGGGAATCGCTTGACGGTAATTCCGCAACTGGATGAGTTCGATTTTCTTGAAGTGGCGCGTCTCTACAGCGAGAGAAATCCCACCGCCGCGCCTGGTGCCACGGCTCCCCGTGCCGATTTTTACCGCTTTTTAATGCAGGGAATGCTGGCCTGGTCATTAGGGGAAATCGCACCGGCAGAGAGTTGGCGGGAATTTGAAGACCGCATTCGTGAAGTTCTAGATTTCATCGGTGACAGCCCCAAGGGCAGCAAAACTCTGGTGGTCAGCTCTGGTGGTGTTATTGCCATGATGGTGCGGCAAGTATTGGGTGGCCCTCCCGAATCGGTAATCAAACTCAATATGCAAATCCAGAATACCGGCACCAGTCGTTTTTTCTCTAGTGCTGGGCGGGGCCTCAGCCTGAATAGCTTCAATCATGTGCCTCATCTGGAGAGGGATGAGCGCCATACATCTGTTACCTACAGTTAAACCTACAGCTTAATCCGGGGTGGAAAAACATGGAGTTTGAATATTCAGAAAAGGTGCAGGGCCTGCTGCAGCGACTCAAAGATTTTATGCGGGCACATGTCATTCCCGCTGAGAGTATCTATCTGCAGCAGCTGCAGGAAGACCGCTGGGGTGAGCCCCCCATTATGGAGGGCTTAAAAGAAAAGGCCCGTGAAGCAGAACTTTGGAATTTGTTCTTGCCCGATTCACGTTATGGTGCCGGCCTTACCAACCTGGAATATGCGCCATTGGCGGAAGAGATGGGCAAGGTTCTGTTCGCTTCCGAAATTTTTAATTGCAGCGCGCCGGATACCGGCAATATGGAAGTGTTGGCTCAGTACGGATCACAAGCACAGCGCGAAGCTTGGCTGCGGCCACTGCTAGAAGGCCGCATTCGCTCGGCATTTGCTATGACCGAGCCCAAGGTGGCTTCCTCCGATGCCACGAATATTGAAACCTCCATCGTGCGCGATGGCGATAACTATGTCATTAATGGTCACAAGTTTTATATCAGTGGTCTGATGAACAAGCGCTGCAAAGTCATGATTGTGATGGGCAAGACCGATCCCAGCAATCATGATCGTCATTGCCAACAGTCGCAAATCCTGGTCCCCACGGATACTGCCGGAGTGAAAATAATTCGGCCCATGCAGGTATTTGGCTACGACGATGCCCCGGAGGGGCATGCCGAAGTTATTTTTGAGAATGTGCGGGTGCCAACCTCAAACTTGATCCTTGGAGAGGGGCGCGGTTTTGAAATTGCTCAGGGGCGTTTGGGTCCGGGCAGAATCCATCACTGTATGCGGTTAATTGGTCAGGCTCAGCGCGCGCTGGAAACAATGGCGAGCCGTGCGGAAACCCGTGTTGTCTTTGGGCGCCCAATGAGTAAGCAGGGTTCTGTACGTGAGGATATTGCCAAGTCCGCCTGTGAAATTGAACAGGCGCGTTTACTAACTTTAAAAGCCGCCGCACAAATGGATCGGTTTGGCAATAAAGCGGCCAAAGACCTGATTGCGATGATCAAAATTGTTGCGCCGCAAATGGCCTGCAACGTGATTGACCGTGCGATCCAGATTCATGGCGCGGCGGGGTTAAGCCAGGACTATAGCCTGGCTCATCACTACGCTTATGCACGCACTATCCGTTTGGCGGATGGTCCCGATCAGGTGCATATGATGCAGTTGGGGCGCAATCTGGCGGCTCGTTACGCTGCGGAGACAGCACAGGGAGAGGAGCATGTCTGAAACCGTCAAGGCATCGCGTAGTTCGGTGGAGGCTTTACCTCTGGAAAAGCTGCAGAGGTATCTCAGTGCAAAGGTTGAAGGTTTTTCCGGGCCGCTAAAAATAAGTAAGTTTTCCGGTGGCCAATCGAACCCAACGTTTAAGTTGGAAACGCCTTCGAATACTTATGTGCTGCGTCGGCAGCCACCGGGAAAACTGCTTAAATCTGCGCACGCCGTGGATCGTGAGTACCGTGTTATGTCAGCTTTGGCCAGTACTGCTGTACCGGTGCCCAAGGTTTTTCATTTATGTGAAGACCGGGATTTGATCGGCTCGATGTTTTACCTGATGGAATATTGCGAGGGGCGTATTTTCTGGAATGCGGCAATTCCTGAAGTGGACTCTCCTGTGCGCAGTGCCATGTACGATGAAATGAATCGGGTACTCGCCGCTCTACATAGTCTTGACATCGATTCCCTGGGGCTATCCGATTACGGCCGCCCCGGAAATTATTTCCAACGGCAACTCGAGCGCTGGACGGGCCAATATCGTGCTTCTGAGACCCAGCCTATTGCGGCGATGGAGGAGTTGATGGAATGGCTGGGCACTACGCTACCCGAAGACGATGATCGAGTGGCCCTGGTACATGGCGATTACCGCCTCGACAATATGATTTTCCACCCCGAAGAACCTAAAATTATTGCCCTGCTGGACTGGGAGCTCTCGACACTGGGTCATCCGTTTGCGGACCTTGCCTATCAGTGTATGCAAATGCGGATGCCCGCTGGGAGCGACAAAATGTCTGGTCTGTTGGGGCTGGATCTTGCATCGCTGGGTATCCCTTCCGAGCAGGCCTATGTGGCGAAATATTGCCAGCGTATGGGGATCGAGGGAATTGATCACTGGCCCTTCTATCTGGCGTTTAGCTTTTTCCGCCTGGCGGCGATCGTTCAAGGGGTGGCCAAGCGCGCACAGGAGGGCAATGCCTCCAACCGCAATGCGGCAAGTCTCGGCGCTCTGGTGGCACCCCTGGCGCAAACGGCAATGTGTATTGCTACCGAAGCGGATTAGAAACACCGCTCAATAAAATATATTACGCTCAAGAGAGAATAATAAGGATAAAAAATGATAAAAAATCTTTTTGATCTCACAGGTAAAATTGCCCTGGTAACGGGTGCGAGCCGCGGCATTGGCGAGGCAATTGCGAAGTTACTGGCTGAGCAGGGCGCCCACGTACTGGTCTCCAGCCGGAAACTGGAAGGTTGTCAGGCTGTTGCCGATGCGATCGTCGATGCCGGCGGTAAAGCGGAAGCTATGCCTTGCCATATTGGTAATATGGAGGACATCCAGAAAATATTTGCTGATATACGCGAGCGCTTTGGTCGCCTGGATATTTTGGTAAATAACGCGGCCACCAACCCCTATTTTGGGCATGTTCTCGATACAGATCTCGCCGCATTTGAGAAAACGGTTGAAGTAAATATTCGCGGTTATTTCTTTATGTCTGTGGAAGCGGGAAAATTGATGCGAGAGCAGGGCGGTGGTGTGATTGTGAATACCGCCTCAGTGAATGCCCTGCAGCCCGGCGTTGGCCAAGGAATTTATTCCATTACCAAGGCGGCGGTAGTGAATATGACCAAGGCTTTCGCCAAGGAGTGTGCCCAGTTTAATATTCGCGTTAATGCCCTGCTGCCGGGGCTGACTAAAACCAAGTTTGCCGGGGCACTTTTCACTCACGAGGATATTTATAAAACAGCAATCGGCCATATCCCCATGCACCGTCATGCCGAGCCGGAAGAAATGGCGGGTACCGTACTCTATCTGGTTTCCGATGCTTCCAGTTACACCACTGGCGAGTGTGTCGTGGTGGATGGTGGAATGACTTCCTGCGGGGGGATTTAGTATGCATGATCCAATATTGGACTTCAGTGATCAGGTTGCATTGATTACCGGCGCGGCCAGTGGTTTTGGCAAACTTTTGGCCAAAGAATTGGGTTCTCGTGGAGCGCGGTTGGTGCTTGGGGATATCAATGTAGAGGGGTTGATGCAACTCGCCGATGCGCTGGGCAGTGATGGTATCCAGGTCCGAGCGCAGCGCTGTGATGTCTCTAGCGAGGCGGATTGCGTTGCCCTGGTGCAATTGGCCCAATCTGAATTTGGTGGCTTAAGTATGGCGATTAATAACGCCGGTATCGCCCCGCCGATGATGTCTCTCAAGCAGACGGACGAAGCGATCATGGACCATCAGTACAATGTAAATCTGAAGGGGGTTTTTTTGGGTTTGAAACATCAGCTGCCACTGATGAAAGATCGCGGAGGTGTCGTCCTGAATGTCTCCTCCATGGCCGGCCTGGGCGGCGCGCCGAAAATAGCTTCCTACGCGGCGGCCAAGCACGGGGTAATTGGATTGACTAAAACGGCAGCTATGGAAAATGCCAAGTATGGTATACGTGTTAATGCGATCTGCCCTTTCTACTGTCTGACTCCCATGGTGACTGCTGTGGAAGCTCCCGGGGCCAGTCCGGAAGAGGTACAAGAATTTCTTGCTCTAGGTTGCCCGATGAAACGCCTTGGAAAGCCCGAAGAAGTGGTCGCTGCTATGTTGATGTTGCTCTCGCCTAAGATGACCTATGTGACCGGGCAGGCGTTGGCTGTGGATGGTGGATTATCGGCTTATTAATGTCGTAAATTTAATAATACCGGTTTGTGATTGGGTTCTGAATAATCTAACGATTGCCTCGTTGACGATCTCAGCCCGAAAAACCTCTAATGTCCAGGGGTAATCGGGCTGGTTTTCTGTGATTTTGGTTGAACCATTTAATCTTTGAATCTAACAATTTTATTCACAGATACTTGCCTCTTGTGAGACCTTATATTTTTTAAGCAGAGATGCATAAGTCCCGGTTTCGCAAAGTCGGGACAGGCCACGGTTGAACGCATCTCTTATGGCTTCTTCCTTAAATGCCATCTTAAACTTTGAAACTGGATCGAATATTCTGTGGATGTCGACTTCATCCATCGTGTGTCCTTGTTTGTTTGATAGATAAGAAAAAATAGCCCTATCAATAATGGCTACAGAATTGTCTCTCCGCCAGAATTCCTGAACCTGCTTCCTTGAGTCGCCGATTTCCACATAGTATTTGTGAAGGGGTTTTCCAGGGTGGAATAGCGCCGCAAACTGCGTTCCCAGATCTGAGTGGGCGCCCTGCCAGGCTATGATGTGGTGTCCTGCCAGGTCGGAGATTTTTTCGATTTTGATGTTGTCCTTTTTTTTGCTGATGGCAGAGTTCACAAACCCAATATAGTTGTTGGAATAATAAATCTTGCCATTTTGACCTAGAACATTTGTCTCGGCATCAGCAATACCGTGTGCAATGGCACCCTGAATTTCTGCCCAGCCCATTTGTAAAAAAGACACGGTGTGGCCCGGGAGGGATTGAAGAATAATGTCTACTTCTAGTCCACTTTGTGCATGATCAATTATATAGGGTGGCGCATCGTGAGATATGGCAACTTTTAACTCCTTTGAGTGGCTGGGGAAAATAAGGCAAAGCAGAAGAAAGAATAAGGATAGAGAAGATATTACTTTCAGTGACATATTGGTGGTATCTGCTATGTAGATGGCCCAAATTCTGAAGGGATAGCACTGGGATCGGTCAATTCGATTGATCCATCGTTGTCATTGGTCCTAGTATTTTTTCGAGTGTTAAGTATACCCAAACGTACCATTTCTCGGGTTAAAGTGATGCCAGGGATTGGCGAACGATGTTTAGATGGGAAACCGGGATGCCATTTTTAAAATAGGCCCCGGTAAAATCCACTTGCTGCACCTCGATATAACTTGAGAGTAGAGGACATCCCCAGTAGGGATTAGCCCCCCACCAGCCATATTTTCCTGCCGTCCTCGGATTTCTTTGGAAAAAATTATGTGCCTGGCGGACATTGTCATATCTTAATCTAAAGGTTCTATTGTCGAATACACTGTGTGCATCGAAAATTACGAGGTGGCTTAGGGTAATACCCATACGCCCAAGAATATTCGCCAATTTGATTGCAGAGTTTCCCCCCCGGCTATAACCAAAAAGCAGAAGGAGTTTTCCCTGTGCGGCCCCCTGCATTAGGTAGCGCCGTACCCGGCGCTTTGCAACGGGGCTGAACATGGCTCCGCCCATTTGGTTGACCCAGGTGCGCAGCGCCTGATTGTCTCCCGCATTTGGGCCCCCTGCGCCATAGATGCCGGCTACGGCCAGTGTCTTTCTCGATACCAGGTCTCTGTCTGGGCGAGCAGTGGGAATCCCATTGTTGACTAGGGTCATTAAGATACTGCCGAATTACCCTTGGATACTTTATTCTGCCGTCTAGACAAGCTTAAGAGGGGATTCTGTAAGCCGTGTGGGATCTCAAACAATAGCGACAAAAAGACCAATGGAATTTCGGCACTAGGGCAGCAGGCGACAGCGCTTCTGCGCAGCCTTGCGCAGTTCGCGAGGCAATGCCTGTTCCTCTGTCGCTTTTTGCTGGTATCGCCATTCCTGGCAGAGGGCAGCATAATTTTGAGCGCTGACTTGATCCTTTAGACGCTGCCATGGGTCTGGGATCGCTTCAGGCTCCGGTGGAGGGGGTTGCCATTGAGAAAACTCCTGGGTCGTTAACTGAAGCTCACTACCCGATGTCATACCGGGGGTTCTGGCGCCCAGGTGCTGCGCAGGGTGAATCAACATTAAAAGTGCTGTCACTAATGCACAGCTCAAGGACGCTCCGGACAACATCCGCGCTATATCCTTTTTCGGCTGATAACCACTGGCTTGCAGCAGGACTTCATTGTCCAACTGTTGCGGGGAGGTAAAAGCTGACACCTCTTCGCGGTATTGGTGTTCCCAGTTACTCATGCTTCTACCTCTATCACTCTTTTATGGCCTCCACTTGCCAGGGTTTTGCTTCTGATCCGTAAATCAAGGTTTCTACTTGTTGTCTTGCCAGCTGGTAGTACTCTCGGCATTTTTTTAGAGACATCTTTTCAATATCAGCGACTGTGGCAAGAGAAAGCTTGCACTCCATGTGCAGTAACAACACATTGCGTTGCAGTAACGGGAGTTTTTGTATGGCAGCGATAACCTTATTTTGTTCGGGCATCATTTGCGACGAAGTTTGACCGATTGGACTTGAGTATTCCCGCAGAGCTTTGTTGACTTGAATAAACAGCCAATTGCGAAATAGCCGGCCGTGAAGTTGTGGAGGGTCTTCCAATACGTTTTGCCAAAGGGTCTGCAGCAGTTGTGTCGTAGAAGTAGATGCCATTTGAACACAATAACGGTATAGAGCATCTTTGTGACGGGCGTAAAGAGGCCTGAAAACAGCCAGGCTGCGCGTTTCTCGGTAATGTTCGAGAAGCGATTCATCGGAGTAATGTTGGAATGCTTTACGAGACAAAGTGTCGTGCCTCCATACGCCGATAATCCGGGCTCTAGAAGTTGCTTGGCCAGGATTTATACGGCGTTGATCCTAAAAATTGTAGTATGTTTAAGCGGCAAAATTATTATCCTCAGAGCGGGCCAGCGAAGTTATTCGTGGGCCGACCTAGACTCTTTGGGCCTGCGAAGTATAGATGGCTCAGTCCTGCCAGGTTTTACATCGGGTAACGGGTAACGCCATATTTTGATGAACGGTCGTTTGACGCGCTATCCTTCTTTTCGCGGTCAAAATGGCACAAAATGTATTTATTTGGCTGATTACATATTGATTCACGAGATCATTACTTTTCAGGCAGAGGTGCACACGGCTCAAGTGCTGCGCCCAAAAGTAGTGTCAGTGGATTGGCAAATCTGGCAGGGGGAGAGGTAACTGCAATGGCCCATGCTCGGCGCGGAGGTCCTTTAATCGCAGCCCCACACCCAATAGTCGAATGGGAGCCGCACGTTTATCCCAGCACTCCTGTAAAAGCTGCCGGAACTCAGAAATCCGTCCCGCGCGGCTGTTGCGTTCATGGGTACTTTGAGAAAAGTCTGCATACTTAACTTTCACAGTGGCGCCATTTACTTCGTAGCGATCACCGAGTTTCTCCAGGCGTTCAAGTAGGCGCACATACAAGCTAGTCATTTCTTCCAGCCAGTCGTCAAATGCACGGAGATCTCTGTTGAACGTGCGCTCCACACTGACACTTTTTCGGGAGCCATCTCCAGTCACCGGGCGCTCATCAATACCGCGGCTCAATTCGTACAGTCGGCGTCCAAATTTACCAAATGATTGACTCAGTTCTACCTGAGAGTACAGCCTTAAGTCTGCACAAGTATGAATGCCAATACGGTGCATTTTCTCTGCGGTGACACGCCCGACTCCATGAATCTTATTGACTGGCAAGCGCAACACGAATTGGTCGACCTCATCGGGAGTAATAACGGTGAGCCCATCAGGCTTGCGCCAATCACTGGCTATCTTGGCCAGGAACTTATTCGGGGCGACTCCGGCAGAGATCGTGATACCCAGAGTTTCCCTAACTCTCTGGCGGATCTCCTCGGCTATTAGTGTGGCGCTGCCGTGGCAGCGCCCACTATCGCTAACATCAAGGAAGGCCTCATCGAGTGATAGGGGCTCAATATCATCAGAGTAATCGAGGAATATCTCGCGAATCTGGCCGCTGGCTTCCCGGTACTTGGCCATGTTACCGGGTACTACAATCAAGTCAGGACAGAGTTTCTTGGCCTGGGCGGTGGGCATGGCGGAGCGTACCCCATAGCGGCGCGCTTCGTAATTGCAGGTAGAGATCACTCCGCGGCGATCGCTACTGCCGCCCACTGCGAGGGGGCGCCCACGTAGGTTGGGATCGTCACGCATTTCGACCGAGGCGTAGAAGCAATCGCAATCACAGTGAATAATCTTCCGCATGCTGTGATTATATACAGTGTTTTATCGTGCCAGGAAGTTATTTATGCCAGTGGTCTAACCCGGCTGGAAAACAGGTAGGTGAATGATGAGTAGTATTCCCTTAGTGGAGACCCCTGATTCGGATGAAGCCTCCAGAGTGTTCGCAGAAATCCAGGACGAACTGGGCGGGATTCCCAGCTTATTTCGGATTTACGCCCACCATAAAGAGCTGCTATTGGCCAATTGGCATAAATTCAAGGCGTTGATGCTGCACGGTTGCCTCTCGGCGCAACTGAAAGAGGCTATCGGTCTTGCCGTCTCTGCCGATAATCACTGTGACTATGGTATCTACCACCACAGCACCTCGCTGCAAATGCTCGGGGTTACCCCCGATGAGATTATGCGTATTCGCACGGAGCCAAAGAAAGTGCACTTCTCGGACAAAGAGCATGCCCTATTCGACCTGGCCCGCAATGCCAATAAATCCCCGGATGATCACCGTCAGCACTTGATTGCTGAAGCGCGTAAGCTGGGTGCGGGGGATGATGAATTATTGGAAGCGCTGGGGGTCATGGAGCTGGTTATGGGGTTTAATCATTTGGCAGAGGTCTTGAGCCTGGTGCCGACCAGATTGCCTCATAAGAAGTAACCCCGACGGGAATGGCGGGGTTACTCATAGGATTTTTACAGACCTCAAAGCTTTCGGGGTCACTTCCCCAGATTTTTACTTGGGTGGTCGACCCCTGCCGAAGATCAGGGCTAATACGAATAGCACGATAAAGATAAAGAAGAGAATTTTGGCTATTCCTGTCGCCGTGGTGGCAATACCGCTGAAGCCAAAAAAGGCAGAAATCAGCGCAATAATCAGGAAGATAACGGCCCAACGCAACATAGTGGTCTCCATCGTATGATGTAGCGGGAACCGGTGATTGTGCTCAGGGCCCGACTCCCTACGGCTATATTGGTAGTGTATTGAGGCGGTAATTACAAACTTTCATTACTGTCAGCATCAATGATCTGCGCTAGGCGCACAAAATGAAATCCCTGTTCCTTTAATTGAACACTGATCAAGGGCAGGGCTGTGACCACTTCCGCGCCGTGTTCATGCATGGGGTGTAACATAACCACGCTGCCATCTTTGGCATTCTGGACTATATAGTCGGCTATGGCCTCAGGTTTGCTCATATCTACATGCCGTCGCGGCTCTAAATCCCACTGAGCTACCTGGAACTTCTGTTCCGCCAGCAGGTTGCCAAGTTCTTTAGAGATATTTCCGAATGGCGGCAGGATCGTCGGCCGCTCCCGGTAGCCATGATGCTGTAGCAATTTACAGGTTTTCTTAATTTCTGCTTTAGCGCTGCTAAGTGGAAGGTTTGCCAGGCTGACGTGAGAGTAACCATGATTTCCCAGTTGGTGACCGGCATTGATAATGGCACGGGTTTGCTTGGGGAAGCGCTCCATTTCCTGGCCTACCAGAAAAAAAGTCGCATCGATTTGCAGCGTGTCCAACTGTTTCAGTAATAACTCGGTCACACCTGGCACCGGCCCATCTCCAAAGGCCAGGGCAATCCGTTTGCCCTCACTGGGTTGGGCAATGACTGTTAGTGAAAAGCATAAAAATATATTCGAAATCGCAGTTATTATTATTCTCATTTGCTGCATCAGCTTTACTGGTTGCCAAAATGAAAAAAGCCGTCGATGACGGCTTTTGTGATTTGCTATCGCTCGAGCAGTTCGAGCTTGCCTTTCTTCCCATCCCACTCCTCGGCATCGGGTAGCGGGTCTTTTTTCTCGGTGATATTGGGCCAGACTTCGGCGAGCTCTGCGTTCAGCTCAATGTATTCCTGCTGGTCGTCGGGTACTTCATCCTCGGAGAAAATCGCGTTGGCGGGGCACTCCGGCTCACACAGGGCGCAATCGATACACTCGTCAGGGTGGATAACCAAGAAGTTGGGGCCTTCGTAAAAACAGTCTACCGGGCAAACCTCTACACAGTCGGTGTACTTGCACTTAATGCAGTTTTCCCCAATTACGAATGTCATGATTGTCCCTCAATAGTGCGCTGATTCTTTCGAGCACGGATTTTATCAATTACTGGCGCGAATTGTAGTGGCTTTTCAGTCGATTTAGTTCACTGTTTATAACAAGATGCATTGGGCGGCGGTTGCCGCCCAGCCTTTTACTTCAATAACTTGCGTAAAGAATAGAGTGCTTCCAGAGCTTGACGTGGCGTCATATCGTCTGGGTCCAGCTCTTCTAGGGCGTCCACCGCCGGGTGGCCGGGGCTGCCAAACAGGTCAACCTGCTGGGGAGAACCGGGGGCTGTAGCCTCTGGAGTAGCGATTGTTTCTGGTGCTTGTTTGGGAGCTGGTGCGGGATTCGAGATAGGCGCTGGCACATCCACGGATTGAGCTCCGGCCTCCAGTGCCGCCAAGCGAGCGCGGGCCTCGGTGAGCACATCTGCGGGGATGCCCGCCAGCTTGGCCACCTGTAAACCGTAACTCTTAGAGGCGGGGCCTTCCTGGATACGGTGCAGGAAGACAATTCCCTCACCGTGTTCGGTAGCATCCAGGTGAATATTGGCCGCTTCCGCACACTGGTTGGGCAGATCGGTCAATTCAAAGTAATGGGTGGCGAACAGGGTGAAGGCGCGCACTTCACCGGCCAGGTAGTGCGCGCAAGCCCAGGCCAGGGAGAGCCCGTCGTAAGTACTGGTACCGCGGCCGATCTCATCCATAAGAACTAGGCTGTGCTCGCTGGCATTTCGCAGGATATTGGCAGTCTCGGTCATCTCCACCATAAAGGTCGAGCGGCCACCGGCCAGGTCATCGGCGCTGCCGATGCGGGTGAAGATGCGGTCGAGCAAGCCGATTTGAGCCTTGTCTGCGGGTACATAACTACCGCAGTGCGCCAGCAGGGCGATCAATGCGGTTTGGCGCATATAGGTAGATTTACCACCCATATTCGGGCCAGTAATCACCAACATGCGGCGGTTGTCGCGCAATTCGATATCGTTGGCCACAAAGGGTTCGTCCAACACCTGCTCCACCACTGGGTGGCGTCCGCCGCTGATATGCAGGCCCGGCTCGGTGCCCAGCTCGGGGCGGCAGAGGCGCAGATTGTCGGCGCGCTCCGCCAAACAGGCTAATACGTCCAGCTCAGAGATGCCCGCGGCGGCGGCTTGCAACTGGGCCAGGGAGGCATTTAGTTGACTGATGAGCTCTTCATAGAGCGCCTTTTCCCGCGCTAGGGCGCGGCTCTTGGCGGAGAGCGCCTTGTCTTCAAACTCCTTAAGTTCCGGAGTGATAAAGCGTTCGGCATTCTTCAGGGTCTGACGGCGAATATAATCCGCTGGTGCCTTGTCGCTCTGCCCACGGCTGATTTCAATAAAGTAGCCGTGCACCCGGTTGTAACCCACTTTCAGGGTGGGAATACCGGTGCGCTCTTTCTCCCTTACTTCCAGTTGCACCAGGTAGTCCCCGGCGTTTTCGCTAATAGCGCGCAGCTCGTCCAGCTCTTCGTCGTAGCCGGTGGCGATAACGCCACCATCGCGTATTACGACGGGTGGATTCTCAATAATGGCGCTCTGCAGTAACTCTACAGTCTCAGGCCACTCACCGACCTGGCCGCACAGTTCTTTTAATAGCGCGGCGTCTGACTCCGCCAGCTGCTGCTGGATTTCTGGGAACTGTGCTAGGGACTGGCCCAGTCGTGCCAAGTCACGGGGGCGCGCGGAACGCAGTGCCAAGCGGCCCAGGATTCGCTCCATATCGCCCACGGGTTTGAGGGCATCGCGTAGGGGCTCAAAGCCATAATCGGCAATCAGTGCAGCAATGGCATCCTGGCGCCTGCGTAGGATAGTGAGCTGGCGCAGCGGATTGTTCAGCCAGCGGCGCAATAGGCGACTCCCCATGGCGGTTTTACAGCTATCAAAAACTGACAACAGGGTGTTGTCATCACCGCCATTCAGGTTTAGATCGATTTCCAGGTTGCGGCGACTGGCGCCATCCAGAGCGACCGTTTCATCGCCACTTTCGGTCAGCAGGCCGCGAATATGGGGCAATTCGGTGCGCTGGGTGTCCCGCGCGTATTGCAGCAGGCAACCGGCGGCCACCACAGCGCCATGCATATGGCTGCACCCGAAGGCTTCAAGGTTCATGGTGCCAAACTGCTGGTTGAGTAAGCGCAGCGCGGTTTCCAGTTCGAACTCCCAGGGCGCGCGGCGGCGCACACCGGCACGGCGCTCGATTTCCACTGGCAGGGCAAGATCCTCCGGCGCTAACAACTCCGCCGGATTGTGGCGCAGAACCTGTTCGGCCAGTGCTTCCAGGGTATCCGTTTCCTGTATCACAAAGCGGCCGGTGGCCAGATCCAATAACGCTAAGCCGAATACATCACCCAGGTGCGAGATGGCTGCCAGCAGGTTATCGCGACGGTCGTTAAGCAGCGCCTCATCGGTAACTGTACCGGGGGTCACAATACGAACGACCTGTCGCTCAACAGGCCCCTTGCTGGTGGCCGGATCACCAATCTGCTCACAGATTGCTACAGATACGCCAGCCTTAAGCAAACGCGCCAAATAGCCCTCTGCCGCGTGATAGGGAATGCCTGCCATCGGGATTGGCTCCCCGCCGGATTTGCCCCGAGCGGTGAGGGTGACATCCAGCAGTTCTGACGCCTTCTTGGCATCGTCAAAGAACAGCTCGTAGAAATCTCCCATGCGGTAGAACACCAGCTCTTGTGGATGCTGCGCCTTGATGCGTAAAAACTGCTGCATCATAGGAGTATGTTCGGGTTTATCGGCTTTGGTCTTATTTGCGGTTCTTGGCATTTTATTCAATAAAATCAATAAGTTACAAAAAAATTTGCAACCCCGAGAGCCCCGCAGGAAACGCGGCTGGCTCAGATCGGGGTAGGGGGCAGGCTTGTTTGCGGGCTTAATATGCAGAGGCGTTCGATCAAATATTGAACGGAAAGCCCAAACCTGATGTTCCTGAAGCGCGCAATTACAGCAGGTCTGGGCAGAGAGGCCCAGCCCAAAGTTCGGAGGGCTTCTTTACAGGGGGCGCAGAATAGCAGAGTGAGGGGCAAACCACTATGGATGGCCGGCGTGGAGGTTGTGGGTTGTTGTAACATGGAGTTTCTGTTGTGGGTTAGTGATGTTGCTTCTTGCTTTTTGCTTTTAAGCTCAAGCCGTCAATATTCCCCATTTAAATACTTTTTTGAAGAAAAATCTCCCGTGATAGTCACCCTTAAAGTTGGGTAAAAAGATCCATTAAATCAGAAAATTTTTCTTCTAATGAATACGCTGGCGCATCAACATTGTGAATAAATGGAAAAAAAGGGGTTCTGTCCTGCTTCGTGTGTCAGAGATTGAGAGGCGCTTCTTATTTTTCTGGGAAAAATTTCCTAACTTATTGATATTTATGGGAATCAAAAAATGATATATGGCAGAGAAAGCCCAGAAATGTAATGCATCGGCTATATATCTACTTGTATAATTTTGCGCCAACAGAGAAAAGCCGCTGATAATATTGATTTTTTCAGGGTTTTATGGGTGGATGCGGAAAAACTATATAAAAGGGTGATATATAGACGCTTCTTTTGAATTAACTGTTATGTGTCATCGAGTTTATGAGTATCGAGATAGGTAAAGTCAGAAAATTGGAGCAGAGAAGGCAACTTCTCTTACTTCCAGTCGCGATCGCACTTACGTGTGTCTGGGTGGCGCTGTATGTATTTCATGTAAGAAATGACATCCAAGTGTCAGGCATTCACCTTTGGGGTATTTCAAAGTACATTTGATTTAATACCATTATAGTTTTTGCTGGTCTTTCTACTTGCAGTTTATTTTCCTTTTTCTCTAGATTACTAATATGGTCTCGTTTAAAAAGCGTGCCGAATTTTCGGGTGAAAAGAGGAATCGCTGTAGCTCAGCTGGTGAAGTGCATGTTAATTGCAATTATCTCTTTGGTTATCTTCATGATTTTGCATCAGCTAATCTTAGGTAATGTGCAATGGATCAATCGCCAACTATCAGTCTATTCAGTTGCAGTGGAGTTGGTCTCTTTTTGTATGTGGTTTGTCGGTACAATACTTATCCTGGGAGCGTATGGTGGCTACTTGGTTTCATCAATTAAGGCACCGTTCCAGTTCGTAAAAAACAATGAGATCCACATTGACTTCAGTGCCAACGATGGTGGGACCACATAACAAGCAGCGGCAGAGCGACAACCAACGCTACGCACCTTTTGTGTTACTCGCTGGCACTCAAACATTAACACGAAATGCGCTCCGCGCTGGCTGCGCTGGGCGTTAACTGTTCAAAGTATGAATCGCATAAGAAATTTTTTCTATGAATTTCAGTATTCTAAGTATGTGAGAGGACTGCCTTTCTATGTCGTGCGACATTCTGGGATCAAGAAATCTTACTCGGCCAAAGACATAGATCGAGCGATTGAGAAATATGGGTTTAATTGCAGGTATTCACCAATCGGCTATGCGATACTTGGAAACAGGAATAAGTATAAGTTGAAGGCGAAAGCCTATTCACCACATCCCTCACGTGAATATATTCGAGATAGAATCTCCAAGAGGTACTTTAAAAGGGAAGGATTTCGGGTTAATGAGCTAATGAAACTTTCCCTTTTCAAGTTCACAGCTAAAGGAGAGCTTTTTGTTGATCCTAATGAATATTGGGAGTGTCTGGCTAAGATCGAGGAGCAAACAGTTAATAAGTAAAGGCGCCCAACGTCAAAACCTCCGCTGCACTTTGGTTTGGCTCAGGTGCTTTAGGTGTTATGCAATGGTACTAGATTAGTTATGAAAATAATTGAAGAATACACAATCCAAGAGCTGCAAGAAGCAATCGTAGGAATAGACAAGGAAGCTAACCCCGAAAGATATGCGGAGATAAAATCTGAGTTCTCTAAAAAGAAGATAAAAGTTCAAGAGTTGCATCATAAGATTTTAGAACTGTCAGGTGCTAACCCCATACAAAGAGCAGCCAGTGAGAACGTAAATTCGTTTACTTTTAAGCGCTGTTTTCTTGCTAGCTGCTGCAGTATAGGTCTGCTGTGGCTGTTTCTTGGAGTTTTGGGTCTATTAGGGCTGGGTACGGTCACGGCAAACGGTGAGCAAGTACATGGTGTTAGTGCACTAGTTACAGCTGCACTTGGTGGTGGGTTGAGTTGTCTAATCGTAGCTTTTTCGGTCTGGGTAGGTGAGAAATTACTCCAGGTCTTCGAAAATGCATAACAATCACAGGCCGTATGCTACGGCCCTGCTTGCTTCCGCGGGACGTCTTACCTTTGGCGCTACAACCCAATGAGAGATCAGATATGAGAATTGGATTTTTCTATCAATCATAATGTTTGCCTTTCCTGCTTGGGCAAATCCTGTGCCGGACTTCCCTTTTGTAATTGTTACGGAGAGACTCGATAAAAAAGCGAAACCGGATTACGTGAAAATTCAGTTTAACTTGTTGGTATATGAAGGCTCCTCAGAAAAGGCTGTCGAATCACTTTCGAGATCAGCTATTCAAATGCTTGAAGTTCTTGAAAAATATGAAATCTCCGCCAGGAAGATAAAATCAACAAAAATCGATAAGAATGCTAAGAGGGCCAGAAAGGATGGATTTTTTAATCTAGATATTCTGGACTACGAAGTAACGCAGGATTTTAGCGTGGAAGTTGAAAATCTATCCAAATATCCAGAAATAATGAATGGCCTTTTCGAGTTGGATGGTGTTCAAAACTTGGATGCGTTCTTCGAAACTAAAAAGAAGAAAGAGTATCAAGATGAAATGATCGCAGAGTTCAGTCAAAAAAGTGCGAGAAAAGGCAGAAACTCTTGCAGAAGTTCAAGCACGAAAAGTTAAGTCTGTATATGGAGTCACAATGGAAGGAAGATTCGGACAAGCTTACGCAGTATTTGCATTAGAATTCGGGCCTAGTGAAATAATGACGGCTTATGATGTCGGCAAGTCCGGTATGGGTTTAATTATGTCAGTGCCTGAGTATATTGAAGTCAATCAGCATATTACTGCTATATGTGAGTTGAAATAGGTGTTGTGCAAAAAAAGTAGTGGCAGGGTCATCAGTTTGACGGCCTTACGCGGCGCTTCAGGCGGTATTAGAGAAAGTTTTATTCATAGAAGAAGGAAAGATAGATGTTTAATAGGTTGATGATTGTATTTCTTGGGGTTTTGTTTTTTTCAGGCTGTGCGACCCAAAGTAATCATATGACAAAAGTTACACCGGAATCCGTTATAACAAAACCCGAAGAAGGTAAGGCGTTGATTCATTTTATTAGACCTTCCAATTATGGCGGAGCAGTTCAGTCGACGATTTACAACGAATCTAATTATCTAGGTACAGTGTCAGCGCAAACAAGAGTTGCCTACCAAGCGGACCCTGGCAAGCATATGTTTATGGTTATTGGAGAAAATGCAGATTTCCTTGAAGCGAATCTCTTGGAAAATAAAACCTACTATGTTTTGGTGTCGCCCAGAATGGGAGTATGGAAGGCTAGGTTTAGTTTAAATCCCGCAAGTGGAGATGTATCTCAACAGCAGATTGATAGCTGGTACAATAGCACAACCGAAGTTGTGCCTAATGAGGCTGGTTTAGATTGGGCAAAAAGCAAAGCAAGTGAAATTGAAAAATTGAAATCTAAGTATCTGCCTAAATGGCAACAGAAAGCTGAAGGTGATAAACAGAGATTAAAGCCAGAAAGCGGCATATGATATTTCCAACAAACTGTTGAGTGTGGACCTAGCTACGCTCCACCAGCATGTGGTTCACTCGCATTACCACGTGCTGGTTCCTCTGCACTGGGCCAGTTAACACGACGTTAAAGAGCTAATTATGTATCGAGTAGTATTCGTGGTTTTTACAGTCTTGCTTCTATCTAGTTGTGTTGGCTTAGCTGTTGGCACTTATGGGAAAAAAGAGTGGGCTAGAGCCGATTTTCGTCTAGCCAAAGAGCGAAATCAGTTTGCCTTTGAGAAAAAAGATGAACCGTATACGGAAGAGGGGATAATCGAATATTGGGGGCAGCCAGACTCTGTAGGTGCATTCAAAGAGTGTAAAGTTTTAATTTATAAAGATGGAGCCTCTTGGGCAGGTGGTGGAGCATTTGTAGGGGACGTACCAGTACCGCTTCTAGTTCCAACGGGCACATACAAAAATCGGTTTTACCTACAGAACAATTCTGCAATAGGTCTTGTCCAAGAGCACGGTGAGGTAGACCGTGCAGTTGGTTATACCTGTGGTGGCAACGAATGCATAACAAGCTCTGGTGAAAAAGTAAATGAGCCTGAAATTAATGCTCAGGAGGCGGTTGACCAGTGGTGTGCTAAATCCCCTTAACAAGCCAGTCAAAACGACATTCTTTCCGTTGCTTTAATTTGTGCTTTTATGCTACTACAAACCCATTAACTAGAAAGCTGTTCTTGCTGGTGCTGGCGTTTAAGGAAATTACGTAAAATCTGGATGGTTGCTTTTAATAGCTTTGTTTGCTTTTAGTGCTGTGGCTGAAATCAGTCTTTTGAAAATAAAAGGCTACAATGTTGAATATGAGGTAAAGGAAATGGGCAGCACACTGTTCTCCTCGTGGCTGGTGGCTCTGCTCTTTTATCAGACTGGGACCCAGTCTTTGAAGATTTAGCAAAAAAGCAAAAGTGGTTCGCTATTCAAGAATTTGAAATGGAGGTTCTGAGAAGATCAGGAAAAACTATACCTCCCTGCATTCAACTCTGAAGAATATGCTCAAGAGGCATCTTTTTTTCTTGATGCTTTAAAAATAGAACAACCTGTCGTTTATGTGGCTCACTCTTATGGGGCGTATATAACAAGAAGATTCGCTTCAATGTACCCTGATAAAATCTTGGTTTTAATGCTGATAGAGCCTGCTTCAGAGTATGACGTTGATATAATGCGTAAAATTGATTTAGAGTTAGCTGGAAAACAAATAGCCCAAGTAAAGCTAGATGATCTTGCCAGTGGTATGTCTAATCAGTATCTAGACTTTTGGTCAAAAGGTCCATTACCAGATTACCCCCCAAATACCAGGTATTCCAGTAACTGTAATAGCGTCAACAAAAAAATTTGAAGACTCACCACTTTTATTTTTCACGGATCCAACTCGCGATATGTGAGGGCAATTGCACTCGGGCTGGGTACATTCTTTTCCGCAGGGCAAAGCAGTTTCTACAGATAAAAGCTATCGTTATCCACAAAGTTAGGAAGGTAAGCTTTCGTACAATTTTTGATCGCTGCGACAGGGCTGTTTTGGGTCAGTTTCTATTTATATTGATTGCAATTGTCTTCTTTTTAATTTATATCGCGCATAGCAAATTCGTGGTGTTCCAGTGGTTCTTCTACTGCCTCTCTCAATAATGTTATCATTCATTGTGTTTATAGTTGCTTGGATAAAGAGGTGTTCCGTAATTTATAACTATTAAACCAACCAGCTTCTCTTCGGCCCTATAGGCCTCCATCGGACAGCCTGCTCCGCTTCGGCTGCCGGTTGTTGCGACGTTAGATTAGTAATTAAATATAACCGATGAAAAAGGAAGGATAAATGAGTTCCTATAAAACAATAAAGCCACTTCTTATGATAGTGGTGTTCTCCATATTGTATGGTTGCGGCTCTGCGCATGTGAAAACTGATATTCAATCCCAAAATATTGGGAGTTACAGAAATATATTAATTCAAGATGTAAGAGTATATTCTAATGAGCAAGCAGCGAAGAGTAATGCTCCACTTCAAGAAAAATTGAAGAGGTGGGAGTCATATTCTCGTACTCAACTTGAACAATATGTCAACGGCAGTAAATACACGCTAATCAACTCGCTAGATGAAGCAGAAGGGAATACATTGCTAGTAGATCTTGATGTCAATGTTCAATATGGCAACAGGGCATTGCGCTGGGTTGTCGGTTTTGGCGCTGGAAAAGGTGGTGTGGACTCAGTATTGACCGTTAAGGACTCTGAAACTGGCGAGGTTATGTATAAGGCTAATGCAGATAGTGACTTATCCATGGGAGGAGCCGGCGGAGATATAGGCGATGTCCTTGAGGAAAATATAAAAGAACTTATTAAGCAGTATAGTGACGCATAAATCTAACAGTTCAAGTAAGAGGGGCGTGCCAAAGCGCGCCTCTTCTTGATGTGTTAAGCGTCTGAGTAACTGAATGATCGAGATTAAAAAATTGAAAGTATGGAGATGGGAAAAGGGTAGGCAAGAAACTGGTTATGAGAAGTTCTTTTTGATCGGTTCTAAATGGCCAATTCCTTTTGATTTTTATATTCTTCGGTTCAGGGAAGGCGCTGAAATTCCGCCTCACACAGATAAAGTTACGGAAGGTAATCACTACCGCTTAAATGTAGTTATAAAGAAAGCAAAAACTGGTGGTGAATTTTTATGCAGGTCACCGATCTTTGAAAGTTCCCGGGTGAAATACTTCCGTCCAGACCTTTCAGAGCATTCTGTCTCAAAGGTGGTTTCGGGTACTCGCTATGTACTTAGTCTTGGGTGGGTGTGGCAGGTATAATAAGTTGTTGTATCCGATCACCTACACTTCGCCCGCTTTGTGCATTGCGCTACGCTAGCAAAAAGTGGCTCCATTCCATTCCGGTTGCATAAAACGTGATGTGGACGCAAAAAAAATGGGGAAAAACATGATTAAGATCGTTCTGATAGGTTTCACTGTTGGGGCACTTGTCTCAATCCTCTATAGCTTTCTTACTGTATCCGCGATTGGCAGGAATATGATGACTGGTGAGCCCATGCGCTTTAGAGGATTCCAAGCGATCTATGTCTTCATCAATGAGAATGGGCTGGTTATTTGGTAAGTTTGCTGCCCGTGTTCATAATCGCTATTTTGGCTGCTTGTGCCATCGGGTACTTTTGGCTGCGTAGTCCATAACAAGTGATTATGGTCCTTCGTCTAGTGTTTAAGCCCTGTTTTTGTCTAGGTAGGTGTTGTTTTTCACCACCATGTTCTGGATGGTAAGTTGTTTTCTCATACGAGTGATGAAGGCTGCATTCTAAGTTTTGCCAGCATTGACTAGGCGTTTATGTATTGGTTTTTGCTTACAGTTATATTTCTCTATCAGAGGAAAATTATGTTTTTTCTTGGTTCACCGTCAGGTTCTCTCTCTCTCAGCGCTATAAAGCCTCTGGCTGAGTAAATTATCTGTGAGATAGCTAATACGCGTGATGATACTTTGATCTACACGCCAGTTACCTCTTATTGTCTAGTGTCGGTCAGTATGGTTCGCCTATTTAAAATGTTGTCATTTTTTATTACGGCTAAATCTAAATAAGAGCTTGGTTGTTTTTATGTAATCTATATTTTTAATATTCTGAGCCTGATAGTTTGATAGTTTGATAGTTTGGTAGATGAGTAGGTGTAATGTTTCAGAAGTTAAAAGCCTCTTTGGGAATCGGTGCCGCGAAGGTGGATACGGTGCTGGAGAGTAGTAGCGTATTTCAGGGTGAGGTTATCCGCGGAGATATTCATATTTTGGGTGGTGACGTTGAGCAGGCTATTGAGGCGATCAGCGTAAAGGTATGTACTCAAGTAAAAGTTGAAACCGATAGCGGGATTAATTATAGCGATTTTGTGCTGGATGCTGTTCAAGTTGTCGATACATTCACCATTGGTGTTGGTGAGAATAGGAAGCTCCGCTTTGAGATCAAGCTAAATGACGAGGTGCCGATTACTGTGCTGAGGGCGCGGAAAAATCAATGCAGGGTTTGGCTGGAAACCGCTCTCGATATCGATTTTGCATTAGATCCAAAGGACAGAAACTACCTCGAAGTTAATCCATTGCCTGTTGTAGCAGATATTATTGCGATGATAGAGCAGAGCGGTTTTAGCTTGGTGAAAACCGATGTGGAAAAGGGTACCTTCGAGGGGGCTCATTTTCCTCACGCTCAGGCTGTTACCAGGAAATTGAGTTTAAAGGTGGCAGCTTTTTAGGGGCTAAAGAAATTGAACTTTCCTTTACCTTAGATGCGGGCACCATTCACTGCCTTGCGGAGATAGACCGTAAATTTGGCGTGCGGGGTGATGAATATCTCTCCTTTTCACTCGGCATGAATGCCTGTGAGAGGGAAATTGAGTCAGCGGTTGCGTCTATTCTTTCTCGCTAGTGGGTCTGTTGATCCGCTTTATTCGCTAAGTAGGATTTATCTGTAACGCATTGAAATGGGCTGTTGCCCGGCTTTTTAATGCGTTTGGGGGTTGGCAGGTAGAATTTACTGGAGCCCTGCGCCTATCCGCTGCACTACTTTACGCGTTTGGTTCAAGTCCGGGGATCTCCCTGCCTTTCTAAAAGCCTTCCATCGCCTTTAATTTATCTACTGAGGGTTTCTGTGGATGTTTTACTGGGTGGCTTCCAGTTCGGCTACGAGGGTGGTTATCAACTCTTTCGCGGGTAGCGCTCGGCTTAGGGGGGCTCCCTGTCCTGCCCATTGCACCACAAAGTCGTCGCTATCTGCGGCAGTTGAGGCGCTGGCGAGCGCTTTGCCGGCGCTATAACAAATTGGGTAGTCCGGTAAGGCGGGTGCGTTCTTGTCCAGTTCCCGGTAGAAGCGATTGGCGAGGCCGCGGGCTGGCCGCCCGGAGATATTGGCGGTGATAGCGGTGTTGTACACCCGCTCACTTTTTAACGCTTTGCGATAGTTTTCATTGGCGGCGGATTCAGGGCTAAGAATAAAGGCGGTGCCCATCTGTACGGCACTGGCGCCGAGGGAGAGGGCGGCGTGTATGCCAGCGCCGTCCATAATACCGCCGGCGGCAATAACGGGGAGATTGCTCTGGCAGCAGAGTAGTCGCACTAAAGTGAAGGTGCCTATTTCGCGATCCTCCTCGGGTACAAATACACCCCGGTGGCCTCCGGCCTCCACGCCTTGGGCCACCAGAGCATCCATTCCCGCATCTTCAGCAAGCTGTGCTTCTTCGGGATTGGTGGCGGTGGCGATCAAGGTGATGCCTGCCTCTTTGAGGGCGGAGATAGCGGCTTGCTCAGGTAGGCCAAAATGAAAGCTCACAACTGCGGGCTTTTCTTCCAGCAATACAGCTAGCATATTCTCGTTGCCTATAAAGCTCGGATAGGGTTCGTGTAGCTCTTGTGGGGGGAGGGTATCGAACTCTTTAAAATAAGGTGCCAGGTGATTGAGCCAGGCGGCTTCGCGATCGGTATCCGCAATGGCGGGCCGATGACAAAAGACATTGACGTTAAAAGGGTGCCCGGTGAGTTCGCGGGTTTGCCGGATTGTTTCAGCGGCTTTTTGCGGAGAGTAAGCGCCAAGGCCGATAGCGCCGAGCCCGCCGGCATTTGAGACTGCCGCGGCGAGTTCTGGGGTGGAAACACCGACCATGGGTGCTTGAAGGATGGGGTGAGAAATTCCCAGAGTTTGCAGAAGTGGTTGCACTGCCCCGTTTGCCTCGCTGTCCTTTTGTTTAGTCCACCTTAGGGGAATTCCAGCACGCTAGCTATAGCGTGCCGGTGGTTTTTGCGAATTGAGGGCAGGTTTAGGACAGGACCTTATAGGTGCAGATTGAGACCAATATAAGGGCCTTTGATCTCGATATCGCTGTGCAGATCGTCCAGTTCATCCAGGTCCAGGCTCATTATGCGGTAGCCTCCTTCAATAGCCAGATCTACGGCGGGTACAAATTTCCAGCGTACTTTGGCTGTGAAGTCGGTGAGCGTATCCCCGCGATAGGCGGTGCCATTGCCTTGGGCAATTACAGACCAGCCGCTAAATGGAAGGTCAAAGCGCGCCATTGCATAGGCCATGGGCAGGTAGCCATCCAGTTTAATGGTTTCGGAGCGCTCTTCGCTGATGGCGGTAAATTCTCCGTCATACATACGTGCGGTGAGGCCGAGATCCAGGTTGACCCAATTGTCCAGTACTTCGTAGTAGAAGGTGGCATCGGTATGGGTGAGATCTAGGTCGGAGTTGATTGTCGCTCCAGTCTGAAAAGTTTCATCGTCGAAAGTTACGCTGCTTTGCAGTTCGGCACTGCCATCGGTATCGATCTTGCTGTGTGCGAGCAGGAGATTGGGTACCAGGGGGATTGGGTGTTCCAGTGCGGCCTGAATAAAAGTGATGTTGTCTTCGCTGAGGGAGAGCTTGTCCACATTGAAGTCATCTTTACCAATATTACCGCTGTAATTTGGCAGCCAGGCACCGACGCTCGCATCAAAACCGAGAATCGTATCAGCGCTGGCGACACTGCTGGTGAGTAGGGCGCACAGGGCAATAGCGGATTTATTCATGAGTTTTTCTCCGTGATAAATTTTTCGCGGAGTGTACAGGGTTATTTTTTATGTGCTGCTGTAAGTTGCACATTTTTACACATCACTTTGCGAATGAAGTGAAAATGGCGCGTGAAATCATTGTGTATTGCCGTTAAGTCGAATGGAGATGAGTTTTGCCATTCAGCCGACATAACTTTAAGTACTTTTGGAGCCGGTAGGCTGTTGTGTGGGCGCCGTGCCGCGGCTCAAGGGTTTGCCTCGAATAGCATTCGCTGCAGGGCACTGGCGGCGTTGCTCAGGGTGCGACCACGGTGGCTGATTACGCCAAGGTTGCGCAATACCTGCAGTTTTTTCACCGGCAAAATCGCCAGGCTCTCATCTACCAGTGTGTGCGGCAATACACTCCAGCCGAGGCCGACACAGGCCATCATCTTGATGGTTTCTAGAAAATTGGTGGCGAGTTTGGCGCTGAGCTTCAATTTCTGCGCGTCGAATTCCCGTTTGATCAGGCGCCCGGTGTAGGTATTGAGGTCCGGCAATATAGCGGGGTAGTTGGCCAGGTCAGCCAGTTCCAATTCAGGGATTTTGGTGAGAGGGTGGCCGGGTGCGGCCACCACCACACAGGGATCCGGCCAAATAACCTGTGCATTGAGATGTGGGTACTCTTTTAGGGCCAGGGTAACCACGGCCAGCTCATATTTGGCCGCCATAAGGGCTTCATAGGCCTGTTCCGAGTCCACAAAATCAATATCCAGAACTACTTGCGGATAGCGGTTGCTGAATTGCTTGAGCACTGGGGGCAAGTGGTGCAAGCCCACATGGTGGCTGGTGGCGATACGCAGGCTGCCGCTTACCGTGTCGCCAAGGGCGCGCAATTCTTGCTCGGTATCGCTGATTTCATTGAGGATATGGCGGGCGCGGGGCAGCAGCGCGCGTCCGGCATCGGTAAGCTGCAGCCGTCGGCCTATGCGGTCAAATAGGGGCGCCTGTAACTGCTGCTCCAGAGCCGCGAGGCGTTTGCTGGCGGCGGGCTGGGTCAAATGCAGATGCTCTGCCGCCCCGGACACCGAGCCGCGCTCGGCGATGGCCAGAAAAGCCTTTAACCACTGAATCTCCAATCGCCATACCTCCTGCCTGGGAACTCTTCGCTCAATGGTAACTCAAATTCCATATTGGAATACATTTAATAATAAATATAAATTGGTGTTATTTTGGGGCTCTGGGTAGACTCGAGTCCTTAACTATTGAGAGGAATCGTTGTGGCAGGGCAAACACTCTACGACAAACTTTGGCAGGATCACCTGATCAAGACTCGAGAAGACGGCTCTGCGCTGATCTATATCGATCGCCATTTGATTCATGAGGTAACCTCGCCCCAAGCCTTTGAAGGGTTGCGGCTGGCCGGGCGCAAACCCTGGCGCAGGGACTCCTTGGTCGCTACTCCGGACCACAATGTGCCCTCCGAGGCAGTAGAGCGCGCTGCCGGTGTTGCCGGCATTCGAGATGATGTTTCCCGTATCCAGGTACAGACCCTGGATGAGAACTGCCGGGATTTCGATGTGGTGCAATTCGGTATCAACGAGCCCGGGCAGGGCATTGTGCATGTGATTGGCCCGGAAACCGGCGCCACCTTGCCGGGTATGACCGTGGTGTGTGGCGACTCCCACACCTCCACCCACGGCGCTCTGGGCGCGCTGGCGCACGGTATTGGTACCTCCGAGGTGGAGCACGTGATGGCCACCCAGTGCCTGATCCAGCGCAAAATGAAGAATATGCTGGTGCGTGTGGATGGCGAGTTACTCCCCGGCGTTACCGCCAAAGATGTGGTGCTGGCGATAATCGGCACAATCGGCACCGCCGGTGGCACCGGCTACGCCATTGAGTTCGGAGGTGCAGTCATTCATAGCATGTCCTTGGAAGGCCGTATGACCGTGTGCAATATGGCCATCGAAGCCGGTGCCCGTGCGGGCATGGTGGCGGTGGACCAGATCACTCTCGATTATGTGCAGGGTAAGCCCTATGCACCGAAGGGGGAGCATTGGCAGCGGGCTGTTGAGGCCTGGAGTCATCTGCACTCGGATGATGATGCGGTGTTCGACGACGTGGTAGTGCTGCGCGGCGAGGAAATTGAGCCCCAGGTGAGCTGGGGGACCTCCCCAGAGATGGTGGCGCCGATCAATGCCTATGTGCCCGATCCCTCCGCTGAAAGTGACGCGACCAAGCGCACGGGTATGCAGCGGGCACTGGACTATATGGGGCTGAGGGCTGGACAGAAGATCAGTGATATCCACCTGGATCGTGTATTTATCGGTTCCTGCACCAATTCCCGTATTGAAGACCTGCGCGCCGCTGCGGCTGTGGCCAAGGGGCGCAGCAAAGCTGACAGTGTTAAACAGGTTTTAGTTGTGCCCGGTTCTCAGGCCGTCAAGGCCCAGGCGGAGCGCGAGGGGCTGCACAAGGTTTTTATTGAGGCGGGCTTCGAGTGGCGCGAACCCTCCTGCTCTATGTGTTTGGCGATGAACGCGGATAAGTTGGGGGCCGGTGAGCACTGTGCCTCTACCTCTAATCGCAATTTTGAAGGGCGTCAGGGTTACGGCGGTCGCACCCATTTAGTGAGCCCCGCCATGGCGGTGGCCGCGGCGATTGCCGGACATTTTGTCGATGTGCGCGAGATGGCGCCGCTGCAAGCGGAAGAGGAGATGGCCTGATGAAAGCATTTACCCAGCATGCGGGTCTCGTGGTACCAATGGATCGCGCCAATGTGGATACCGATCTGATTATTCCCAAGCAGTTTTTGAAATCTATCAAGCGCACGGGTTTCGGCCCCAACCTGTTTGATGAGCTGCGCTATCTGGATGAGGGCTTTCCCGGCCAGGATTGCGCCGACCGACCGATCAACCCGGATTTCCCGTTGAATTTCCCCCGCTATCTGGGTGGCTCGGTGCTGCTGGCGCGGAAGAATTTCGGTTGTGGTTCCAGTCGTGAACACGCGCCTTGGGCGCTGGAAGATCACGGCTTCCGCGCAATTATTGCGCCGAGTTTTGCCGATATCTTTTTTAATAACTGCTTTAAAAATGGGCTGCTGCCGATCGTATTGCACGAAGAGATAGTGCATAGCCTCTTCGAGGAAACCCATACGCAGGAAGGCTACACACTTACCATCGATCTGGAGCGTCAACATATTCTAAAACCCTGTGGCGAAGTGATCCCCTTCGAGGTGGATGCGTTCCACAAGCACTGCTTAATCAACGGGCTCGACCATATCGACCTGACTCTGGAACATGCCGAAGATATCCGCGCCTATGAAGAAGCGCGGCGAGAAAAAGCTCCCTGGCTTTTCGATGCGGTTCAGTAAAAAGGAAATTCCTGTGACGAAAAAAGTAATGATTCTGCCGGGCGACGGTATTGGTTCGGAAATTGTCGAGCAGGCGATGGCGGTGTTGGAGGTCGCGGCGGAAAAATACAAGCTGGCGTTGAGCTTGCAGCAGGGCTTGATTGGCGGCGCCAGCCTAGATGCCCACGGTGAACCTCTCACCGATGACACACTCAGAGCCGCGGGTGACTGCGATGCGGTGTTGCTCGGCGCTGTCGGGGGCCCACAGTGGGATACCCTAGAGCGGGAAATCCGCCCGGAGAAGGGCCTGCTGAAAATCCGCAGCGGTCTCGGTCTCTATGCCAACTTGCGCCCGGCGATTCTCTACCCGCAGCTGGCCGAAGCCTCCTCGCTCAAACCGGAGGTGGTCGCCGGGCTGGATATTTTGATTGTGCGTGAACTCACCGGCGGTATTTATTTCGGCGAACCCCGCGGCATCCGCACCCTGGAGAATGGTGAGCGGCAGGGCTTCAACACCTACGTGTACAGCGAATCGGAGATTGAGCGTATCGCGCGCTCGGCCTTCGAGGCGGCGCAAAAGCGCAATGGCAAGCTCTGCTCGGTCGATAAGGCCAACGTATTGGAGGTGACGGTGCTCTGGCGCGAAGTACTGGATCGCCTAGCGCCGGAATATCCGGATGTAGAATTGACCCATATGTATGTCGACAATGCCGCCATGCAGCTGGTGCGCGCACCCAAGCAGTTCGATGTGATAGTGACCGGCAATATGTTTGGCGACATCCTCTCCGATGCCGCCGCCATGCTCACCGGTTCTATCGGTATGCTGCCGTCCGCCTCCCTGAATGAAAATGGTTTCGGCCTCTACGAACCCTGCCACGGCTCCGCGCCGGATATTGCCGGGCAGGGGATTGCCAACCCGCTTGCCACTATTTTGTCCGCGGCCATGATGCTGCGCTATTCCCTAAATATGGGAGAGGCGGCAGATGCCATTGAGGCGGCGGTGAGCAAAGTGTTGGAGCAGGGGCTGCGCACGGCGGATATTTACACCGATGGCTGCCGCAAAGTCTCGACCAAGGAGATGGGTGCGGCCGTTGTCGCTGCTCTCTAAGCGGCGACAACGGCCGCTATATTCACCATTACATCAAATTCGCTATTACGCTATCGCGCCGCTTTCCCGGTGGCGCACTCTAATCACATCATAAATAGGACAAGGCAATGCAAAAGATAGGTTTTATCGGCTGGCGGGGTATGGTCGGCTCGGTATTACTGGAACGCATGCGCGCAGAGGGTGACTTTGCGCATATCGCTGAACCGATCTTCTTCTCCACTTCCAATGCCGGCGGTAAGGCGCCGGATATCGGTTGTGAATTGCCGCCCCTCGGCGACGCTTATGATATCGATGCGTTAGCGACGCTGGATGCGATTGTCAGTTGCCAGGGGGGCGACTACACCAAAGAGGTTTTCCCCCGGCTGCGCGAAGCCGGCTGGCAGGGCCATTGGATCGATGCGGCATCCAGCCTGCGCATGCAGGAAGATGCGGTGATCGTGCTGGACCCGGTCAACCGCGACGTTATTGATCGCGCGATCGCTGCGGGGCAAAAGAATTTTATCGGCGGCAACTGTACGGTAAGCCTGATGCTGATGGCCCTGGGTGGGCTGTTCAAAGCGGACCTTGTCGAGTGGGTCAGTGCCATGACCTACCAAGCCGCCAGTGGTGCCGGTGCGCAGAATATGCGCGAGCTGATTGCGCAGATGGGCGCGATTCGTGACGGTGTGGCCCCTGAACTGGAAAACCCAGCCAGCGCTATTTTGGATATCGATCGCAAGGTGGTTGCGGATATGCGCTCGGCAGAATTCCCCACCGCCCAGTTTGGCGCTCCACTGGCTGGCAGTCTGCTGCCCTGGATCGATACCCAGCTGGAGAGCGGCCAGAGTCGCGAAGAGTGGAAGGCCGAGGTGGAGGCCAACAAGATTCTGCAGACGCAGAGCCCGATCCCGGTGGATGGTACCTGTGTGCGTATCGGCGCTATGCGCTGCCACAGCCAGGCGTTCACGATAAAACTGAAAAAAGATCTGCCACTTGCCGATATCGAGCAACGGCTGAATAGTGCCAATGACTGGGTCAATGTTGTACCCAATACGCGCGAGGCCACTTTGCAACAGCTGACGCCGACGGCGGTAACCGGCAAACTGGATATTCCAGTGGGGCGCCTGCGCAAGTTGAGTATGGGGCCTGAGTACTTGAACGCCTTTACCGTGGGGGATCAGTTGCTCTGGGGGGCGGCCGAGCCACTGCGCCGCATCCTGCTGATTTTGCTCGGTAAGCTGTAACTGGTACGGCTTGGCATAAGTTCTCTGGCGGCGCATATTTCAGTGCTTGTTAATAGAGGACATTTTGCCAAGCTGTGAACCCGATCAACTAAAAAGCTGCTACTGGTTGTCATAGCGGCTTTTTCGATTTTCCCCCATGGGTATAATCGCCCCCTCATTTTTTCCTTTCCAACTCAACGAAGTGAATAGTCATGTCCGAATCCACCCGCGAACTGGTCATTGTCGGTGTCGATAACGCCGCCTTTGCCCCTCTGCTGGAAATCCTGGAGGAGCGGGAAATCATCACCGCTGAGCAGCTGCGTTTGCTGGAGAGCGAGGAGCGCGAGGTGGACCCGCAGGTATTTGCCAATCGCAGTATCTCTGTGCAGCCCCTGGAAAAATTCACCTTTGCCGAGGGGCAGGTAGTAATACTGTTGGAAGCCAGTGATGCGATCGCCGCGGCGATGGGCAGCGCTGAAAGCAGTGGCGCCTGGGTTGTGGATGCGGCAAACAATACCCGCGGGGATGAAAGTGTCGCTTTAATCCATCCCGCCTTCAATAGTGCGGAGCTCTCCAGTGTGGAACGCCGTATCGTAGCACTGCCCAGTGCTGGTGCGGCCATGGTGGCCGAAGTTCTAATGCCCTTGGCAGAACATCTGCAAGGGGTTGAGGTTCAGCTCAACCAGCCGGTATCAGCCTTGGGTAAAGCCGCCATTGACTCTACAGCGGCGCAGACCGCGCGTATGTTCAGTGGCCAGGATGCAGAAGTTGATCCGGCCATCGGCCATCGACTCGCCTTTAATCAACTCAGCGCCAGTGAAGCCCTGCTCGCCAGCGGTCACACCCTCGGAGAGCTGACCCTGATTCACGACCTGCGTCGCCTACTCGGTGAAAATGTTGCCGTGGATGCCGGTATTAACACGGTTTCCGTCTTCCACGGTCAGTTAGCCAATCTGGGTATCGTTTTGCGCGAAGAGGTCGACCTGGGGAAAGTACGCGCGCTGCTGGCGAATGGTACGCGCCTGAAGTTGGCGGAGCAGCCCTCGGCGGAAAATGCCGTGGGAAGTGACGTGACGATCATCGGCCGTTTGCGTCAAAGTCTCCTCAGCAAGCGACAGTTAAACCTCAGTGCAGTGTCCGACAACCTGCGCAAGGATGTTGCTATCAACTGTGCGCAAATTGCTCACTTGTTGCTAAAAAACTACTGATATTTAATACTTAGCCGCCATAGTGAAGGTGTAATCTTAACTTTGGTCCGGCTGTGAGTGGCGAGATATTCGTCGCAGTTGGTGGCCGTCGCTACGGCGGTCAAATAGTCGAACGATTACCGTTCAGTAATGGGGATTTTCTGAAGGCGCGCTTTTCGGAAGCCCTGGGAAGATTCTAACAATAAAGGGAATCGGATATGCGTGTGCGTAAGTTGGCACTTGCAGTTGGTCTAGTCGGTGCAATGGGAAGCAACGCGACTCTGGCGCTCGGACTGGGGGAGATCAAACTCAACTCCACCCTTAATCAGCCGCTCAATGCGGAAATTGGCCTGCTGCAAACACGCGGCCTGGATGATAGTGAGATCAAAGTACGCCTGGCGGGGCCGGATGAATTTGATCGCGCGGGTGTGGAGCGCTCCTACCTACTCACCTCACTGCGTTTTGATGTGGATTACTCGAGCGGCAAGCCGGTGGTCCGTATCACCAGCCGTGAACCGATCCGCGAACCTTTTCTGAACTTCCTGGTGGAAACCCGCTGGCCCAGTGGGCGCCTGCTCAGGGAATACACCTTGCTGATGGATTTGCCGGCGTTCTCACCGAGCGCTGCCCCACAGCCGGTGCGCGCTGCCGAGCGCGAGCGCCAACAAGTACGCCGCGATACCCAGACGCAAAGGCCTGCGCCGCGCCCGGCACAGCCCGTACAGCAGCCGGTTGCCCAGCCCGAGGTGGAGCAGCCCAGCGAGCCCCCGGCTGTAGAACAGCCCGAGCCGGTGCGCCGTCAGCCCCAGCGCGCCTCTGCGGATAACCGTAATAGCAGCCAGGTGTACGGCCCGGTTTCTTCCGCCGACACTCTCTGGGCAATTGCTCTGCAAAATCGCGCCAATGGCGAATTTTCCGTGCAGCAGACCATGCTGGCAATTCAGCGTCTGAACCCCGAAGCCTTTATCAACGGCAATATCAACCTGCTGAAGAAAGGTGCGGTGCTACGCCTGCCCAATAGCGATGATCTGCGCAGCTTGAGTCTCACCGACGCAATTTCCGAGGTGGCCCAGCAAAATGACTCCTGGCGCCAGCGCAATGGCGCCGAAGAGGTCGCCACGGCTGCGCCATTGGATGCGCGCCCCGTGGAAGAAGAGCGCGTTGCCAGCAGTGAGATTGAAGGCCGTGTAAGCCTGGCGGCCCCCGGCGACAATGAATCGGTAACGTCAGGTTCCGGTAGCGGTGCCGAGGACAGTGAGGCGCTGGAAGGCGATCTGACCGTAGCCGAGGAAGAGCTGGATAAAACCGAGCTGGAAAACACCGAGCTGCGCGAGCGCATCGCCGAGCTCGATGAGCAGATCGATACCATGGAGTCTCTGGTTGAGGTCTCCAGTGAAGAGATGCGGGCGGTTCAGCTCGCCGCAGAGATGTCCGCCGAGAGTACCGATGTCGATAGTGCGGAAATGGCCCCTGGGCTGGATGACTCCCTTGCCGACGAGTCTCTGGACGACGCAGTTGATGAGCTCGAAACGGAGGCTGTCGCCGAAGAGCCGGAATCGCGCAATCGCGTAGTGTCTGTACAGACTCAGCCCGAGCCCACTTTGATGGAAAAGCTCGGCGATAATCTGCAGTTAATCGGTATTGGCGCTGGCGGTTTGCTGGTGGGGCTGTTTGGCTTCTTTACCTGGCGCCGCCGCAAGGCCGAGCAGGAGGCTGAGCAGCAGTTGGAGCAG
The DNA here is from genome assembly GCF_041447225.1 of Microbulbifer echini. Lineage (NCBI taxonomy): Bacteria > Pseudomonadati > Pseudomonadota > Gammaproteobacteria > Cellvibrionales > Microbulbiferaceae > Microbulbifer > Microbulbifer echini. Next base: position 230,885 of record NZ_JBGMEL010000003.1, read on the forward strand.
CAGATGGCTGCGGAGGCATCGCCACTGCATCTGCCCGAGGAGAGCGCTGCAGAGGATGAAACCCTCGCTGCAGTGGAGAGTATGGAAGCCAATGATGCTTTCGATCTCAGTGATTTGGGCGATGTGGGCACCGACGATCCTATTTCCGAGGCGGAAATCCACCTGTCTCTGGGGCAGTACGAAGAAGCTGAAAGTAAGCTGCTGCTGGGGCTGGAAAAAGACCCCCAGGTAGTGGATGCGCGCCTGATGCTCATGGAGGTTTACGCCCACAACCAGGATATTGAGAAGTTCGACGATCACTATATCCAGCTGCTCGCTATTAGTGACGGTCCCGTCGCAGACCGTGCCGCACGCCTGCGCGAAACCATAGCCGGCGCACCGGATTTCGAGGCGCCGTCAATGGATTTCTCCAGTGAATCCCTGGAGGCCGCTCAACTCGATGATATCGGTGCTTCTCTGGAGGAGGATTTCTCCATTGTGGAACCGGTCCACTCACCGGTGGAAGCGCTGGACGGTGACAATTCGTTGCTCGACGACCTCACAATGGACTTGACCCTGGACGATGAGAAAGCCGATGGCGATGTCGCTCAGGACCTATCGCTCGACCTGGACGATGCTTTTATAGAACCGGCTCTGGATTCGGCTGACGCTGTCGATCTGGATAGTGAATTCAATCTCGATGACCTGGACCTCAACAGCGCTCTGGATACCGATGCGCTGCAGGATCCGTCACAGGCCGACGGTGAATTGAACCTCGATGATCTCGACCTGGGAGAGCTGGATCTCGGCGATCTCAATAGCGGCGAAACCGATGAGTTTTCCCTGCAGGAGTCGGCGGTAGAAGACCTCTCTGAAGGCACCGGTGAGGCGGAAGGGGGGCTGGCGCCGATCGATTACGATACCTCTGAGCTGGACCTGGACACTCTGGATATGAGCGCTGCCGGCAGCGATGAGGCCTCAGACGATGCGTTTGTGGCCGAGCCTGAACCGGCGGAAAAGAGCCGTTCTGGCGGCACAATTGGCGGTTTGGACTTCGAGTTGGATCTCTCCATGATGGAAGAGAGCGCTCAGGCGTTGCAGGCTGAGGGGGTCGCTGCGGTCGAGGGTGATCTTCAGGCCCAGGACGAACTGTCATTGGAGGCATTCTCCGACAGCGATCTGGATATGATTGGCTCCGGGCTGGACGATGAGTTGGATCTCGATAGTATCGATCTCGATGATATTGCCGGTGATCTCGCCGCGCCAGACTCCCTGGAAGTCGATACCGCGGTCTCCGCGGCAGAGAACCCCGAGATCGCAGAGTTGCCATTAGAAGACGACCTCGACTTTGATCTGGCTTCTCTGGAGGCTTCGGGAGAGGCCCTTTCTATGGGGGAGAGCGCTGTTGACGAAGCTTTTTCTCTCGAAGATGAGCTGGCTCTGATCGATGAATCCACTGACGGCGACCTTGCGGTGACAGCCGAGTTGGGCGTCGATACGGAACTCGAGCTGGAAACGGCCATAACTCAGGCCCAAGCTGTAGAGGCGACCGTTGCCCAGCAGCAGGTTGCCGAGTCGGAGTTTGCCGGCCTCGATTTCAATCTGGAGAGTGATCTCAATTCCGAACTGAGTCTGCTGGAAGGCGGTGACGAAATGGGGACCAAGCTGGAGCTGGCTCAGGCCTACATGGATATGGGTGACACAGAGGGGGCCAGGGATATCCTCAAAGAAGTGACCCAGGATGGCAGTGGTGAACACAAGAGCCGAGCCGAAGAAATGCTGGAGCGCATGGTGTAAGTACCCTGCTCACTCCGCTAAAAAAACCTCGCACTGGCTGCGAGGTTTTTTTATGTTGTCGGGCAATCCCCGGCGCACCCCTGGTCGACAGTGACGTGGCTGGGTTACAGGTTTTATTGGCGTGGGCCACTGGGTATTGTGGCGGCGCACATTGAGTGATCTTGCTGATATGACGCAGGCGACAGAGCGCGAATATATTTACAAAGCCAACGGTGAGGTCCCTCCCGGTGAGCAGTTGCCCGAGGGATTGCGCCGTATTGCCCTCGGTATTGAATATTGTGGTGCGCGGCTGCACGGCTTTCAGAAACAGAAGTCTGCAGCGGAAACCGTGCAGGCGCACCTTGAGCGGGCCCTGTCAGCCATCGCCGTGGAGCCTGTTACTCTGGTTTGTGCGGGGCGCACCGACGCGGGGGTACATGCGACCAACCAGGTTATTCATTTTGATACCTATGCCCAGCGCCCTGGCCGCGCCTGGGTTCAAGGGGTAAATACCAAGTTGCCGGATTCGGTGCGGGTGCGTTGGGCCCAGGAGATGCCCGCGCAGTTTCACGCACGCTTTTCCGCTTTTGCGCGCAGCTACCGCTACCTGATTCACAGCGCGCCAACCCGCTCGGCACACAGTGCAGCAGAAGTAACCTGGACCCAGCACCCGCTGGACCTAGAGGCTATGCGCGCGGGGGCGAAGCACCTGGTTGGTCGTCACGATTTCAGCAGCTTTCGCGCTTCACAGTGCCAGGCGAAAAGCCCAGTGCGCGAGATCACTCGCCTGGATATCGCCCCTGTGGGCCCGCTAATTGTGCTGGAGGTGAGCGCCAATGCTTTTTTGCATCACATGGTGCGCAATATCACCGGTGCGCTGATGGCGGTGGGGCGGGGAGAGCGTCGCCCCGGCTGGGTACAGGAGGTGTTGGCGCAGCGCGATCGCTCTGCTGCCGGGGTCACTGCGCCGCCATTTGGACTGTACCTGGTGGATGTGCAGTATCCTCCGGAGTTTACATTGCCGGTGAAGGAACCGGGGCCCCTGTTAGTGCCCCTGCCTCTCGGTTCGCTAGCGGTGAGCTGAAGGCTGCTGGCGTACTTTCTCCGCCAGGCTTTGGATTCGGCTTTCACTGGGGTGGCGCGCGTTTCGTACCAGGTATCAATCTGCTAGTATCCTGGGTTCCCTCATTTTTTGTTGGCCGCTCGGCTGGCTCCAGGTTAAGCGATGCAAGTGAAGATTTGCGGCATCACCCGTATTGAAGATGCCCTTATGGCCGTTGAAGCTGGCGCGGATGCGCTGGGACTGGTGTTTTATAAGGCGAGCCCGCGCGCGATCGACCCACAGGCTGCCGCGGCTATCGCAGCGGCGGTTTCCCCCTTCGTGACCCTTACCGGCCTGTTTGTGGATGCCGCCCAAGGTGAAGTGGATCAAGTGTTGGAATCCGTGCCTCTCAACCTTTTGCAGTTTCACGGTGAGGAGGGGGCTCGCTATTGTGAGCAGTTCCGCAGACCCTATATCAAAGCCCTGCGTATGAAAGAGGGGCTGGATGTTATTGCCGCCATGGAGGCACATCCCAAGTCGCGCGGCTTTCTGCTGGATGCCTATCGCCCCGGAGTGCCCGGTGGCACCGGAGAGACTTTTGATTGGGATAGGGTGCCACAAAATAGTGGCCGCCCCATTGTCTTGGCGGGAGGTTTGACAGCCGCTAATGTGGCTGGCGCTATCGAGGCTGCGCGCCCCCAGAGTGTGGATGTCAGCGGTGGTGTGGAGCAAGGTCCGGGCGTTAAAGATCCGCAAAAAGTGGCTGCCTTTATTCGCGCGGCGAAGAGCAGCTAGTCCGGGAGATTAAATAAAATAAGCGACACAATGAGGTGCCGCTTGCCGGCAGGTCCGGCGCGAATCGGTGAATGCCAGCAGATCCGTGTATCTGTGCCAATATTGACCGGTGACGTTTAAAGTGGTCAGAAAAACGCATTAATTCAGATTATTTGCGGCACACGGATGTGCCGCCCGCCGGTAGGCCCGGCGCGAACCGTTCAATACCAGCAGATCCACGTATCTTCGCCGGTATTGGCCGGTGATGTTTAAGGGGTTCAAGAGGAACACCTTAAACGGTAGGAAAAGAAACCCTTGTGATCGACGGAGTATGAGTGTGAGTAAGCCAGGTGCTATTGATTTTTCCACCTTCCCGGATGCCAGCGGGCATTTCGGTCCGTACGGCGGTCGCTTTGTATCGGAGACGCTGATTGGCGCATTGGATGAACTGCAGGCGATGTATAGCCGCCTGAAAGATGATCCAGAATTTGTCGCTGCCTTTGACTACGATCTTGCGCACTACGTCGGGCGGCCATCGCCGCTGTATCTTGCTGAACGTCTGACCCAGCAGGCCGGTGGAGCGCGTATCTGGCTTAAGCGCGAAGATCTCAATCACACCGGTGCGCACAAGGTAAACAACACTGTGGGGCAGGCCCTGCTGGCCAAGCACAGTGGCAAAAGGCGTGTTATCGCCGAAACCGGTGCAGGTCAGCACGGCGTGGCTACAGCGACAGTGGCCGCGCGCTTGGGACTGCAGTGCACTGTTTATATGGGTGCGGAGGATGTTAAGCGTCAGTCCCCGAATGTTTATCGAATGAAATTACTGGGTGCTGAAGTGGTGCCGGTACAGTCCGGTTCCAAGACATTGAAAGACGCCATGAACGAAGCCATGCGCGACTGGGTGACCAATGTCGACAACACTTTCTACATCATTGGTACCGTGGCCGGCCCCCATCCGTATCCGCAACTGGTGCGCGACTTCAACTCTATTATTGGCCGTGAGGCGCGCCGCCAGAGCCTGGAGCAGTTCGGCCAGCTACCCGATGCCCTGGTGGCCTGTGTCGGTGGTGGTTCCAATGCTATCGGCTTGTTTCACCCTTTCCTCAATGATTCTGAAGTGCAGATGTTTGGTGTAGAGGCCGGTGGTGAAGGCCTGTCCACGGGTAGACATGCTGCTCCATTAAACGATGGTATTCCCGGTGTCCTGCACGGCAACCGCACCTATCTGATGGAAGATGAGGATGGTCAGATAATCGAGACTCACTCGGTATCGGCGGGGCTTGATTACCCGGGTGTAGGCCCGGAGCACGCCTGGCTCAAGGACATCGGTCGTGTCCAGTATGTCACCGCCGATGACAAGGAGGCCCTGGAAGCTTTCCGTCGCCTCACCCGTACCGAGGGGATTCTGCCGGCGCTGGAATCCAGCCATGCGGTTGCCTATGCGATGAAGCTCGCGGCGGAAATGGCATCGGAGCAAAATATCGTGGTGAACCTGTCCGGTCGTGGAGACAAGGATATTTTCACCGTTGCCGCAATCGACGGTATTGAGGTTTAGTGTGGCGGCGCCCGCTCTCAGCGCGGGCGAGCTGCAAAAAATACGGACCAAGTGAGCTGGCACAAAGCCAGGAGTAGCTCAGGGAACACACAGTGACTGAACAAAACAGAATTGACTGCCGCTTTGCCAGACTGCGCGGTGAGGGCCGCAAGGCCTTGGTGACTTATATTGTTGCCGGTGATGGCGGCCTGGAAAATACCGTGGCGCTGATGCATCAGCTGGTGGCCAGTGGTGCCGATATTATCGAGTTGGGCGTACCTTTTTCAGATCCCATGGCGGAGGGCCCGGTAATCCAGAAAGGGCATGAACGCGCTCTGGCCAATGGGGCCTCCCTGCGCAAGTGCCTGGGATTGGTGCGGGACTTTCGCCAGGTAGATGCGGAGACCCCGGTTATCCTGATGGGTTATGCCAATCCGATTCAGCGTATGGGCGAGCGCGCCTTCACCGATGCGGCTCTTGAGGCAGGTGTTGACGGTGCGCTTACGGTGGATCTGCCCGCGGAAGAGGCGGGCCCTCTGAGTGCGCTGTTGGCGGAACGCAATCTGCGCAATATTTTCCTGTTGACCCCCACAACCAGCGAAGAGCGTATTCGTGAGATTACTGGGCTGGCCAGTGGTTTTGTCTACTACGTCTCCCTGAAAGGAGTTACCGGCGCGGGACACCTGGACCTCGACTCTGTACGCGATAACCTCGAACATATCCGCACTTTTACCGATCTGCCGCTGTGTGTGGGCTTTGGTATCAAAGATGGTACTTCGGCGCGCTCGGTTAGTGCGCATGGCGATGGCGCAATCGTGGGTAGCGTATTGGTCTCTGCGGTGGATGAAGCCGCAGATCTGGCCGCAGCCAAGGCGAGTCTTGGGGAGATTGTCAGCGAGATGCGCCAGGCCCTGGATCGCTAGCGCCTCTCTTGCCGCAGACGCGAAACTGGCCAGAAAGACAAAAATAGCGGCTGATCTGGCTGGGTTTGACGTTCAGCTTAGTGTTTTAATTCGTAGTCTGAAACTCACCGGTCGGTAAAATGGACCGGCCTATAAAAGCATCCGGATTTGGAAACGAGATGAGCTGGTTAGAAAAAATTGTTCCCGCAGTGATTCGCACAGAGCGCCGCGCCGGCAACAGCAAGGTTCCTGAGGGCGTGTGGAAGAAGTGCGTCAAATGTGACGCCATGCTTTACCGCCCAGAGCTGGAGCGCAACCTGGATGTGTGCCCCAAGTGCGATCACCACATACGCATTGGCGCGCGCCGTCGGCTGGATATTTTCCTCGACGAGGAGGGACGCGAAGAGCTGGCCACCGATGTATTGCCGGTGGATCGCCTAAAGTTCAAGGACGTCAAGAAATACAAGGACCGCCTGGTACAGGCGCAAAAATCCACTGGCGAAAAAGATGCGCTGGTGGCTATGCAGGGCACCCTAAACGGGGCGCCGCTGGTGGCTGTGGCCTTTGAATTCGCTTTTCACGGCGGTTCTATGGGCTATGTGGTGGGTGAGCGCTTTACCCGCGCGGCCCAGCGTGCCCTGGAGCAGCGGATTCCGCTGGTCTGTTTCTCCGCTACTGGCGGGGCGCGCATGCAGGAAGCCCTGATATCCCTGATGCAGATGGCCAAGACCTCGGCCGTCCTGGAAAAAATGAAGATGGCAGGTGTGCCCTATATCTCCATTATGACGGACCCGGTGTACGGCGGTGTCTCGGCCTCTTTGGCTCTGCTAGGCGATATCAATGCTGCGGAGCCAGGGGCTCGCGCGGGGTTTGCCGGCCCCAATATTATCGAGCAGACCATCCGGCAGAAATTGCCCAAAGGTTTCCAGCGCAGTGAGTTCCTACTGGAGCACGGTGCTATTGATATGATTATTCCGCGCAGAAATATGCGCTCTACGGTCTCCCGTCTGTTGGGTAAACTGAGCGGTAATTAATTTCCCCATTCCCCGGAGGCACCATAGCAGCCAGTAAAGACACTGGCTGCTGTCTCTCACCAGCGATCTATCCAACTATGTCTGCATTGCAACCTATGTCCTCATTGCAAGATTGGCTCATCCGCCTGGAGCGGTTGCACCCGACTGAAATTGAACTCGGCCTGGAGCGTGTTTCTTCCGTCGCTGAGACCCTGGGCGTGCAGAAGCCTGCTCCCCAGGTCATCACCGTGGCGGGCACGAATGGCAAGGGTTCCTGTGTTGCCGTTATGGAGGCGCTTTTGTGCCGTGCCGGGCGCTCTGTGGGTGCCTACAGTTCTCCCCATTTACTGCGCTTTAATGAGCGGATGCGTATCAATGGTGATGAGGTATCCGATCGGGAGCTGGTGGATGCTTTTATCGCGGTGGAGGCTGCCCGTGGCGACACGAGCCTGACCTATTTTGAATTCACCACCCTGGCAGCACTGTGGCTGTTTCAGCGTGCAGGCGTGGAGTTCGCCCTGTTGGAGGTCGGCCTCGGTGGGCGCCTGGATGCGGTCAACCTGGTGGATGCGGATCTGGCCATTATCACCAGTGTGGCGGTTGATCACGAGGGTTGGCTGGGCAGCGATCGGGAAGTGATCGGTCGCGAGAAGGCCGGTATTTTGCGCCCCGGAGCGCCTTTCGTCTGCGCCGACAGTGCGCCACCGCAATCGGTGTTGTCGGCGGCAGAGAAGCAGGCCAGTTCCAGCTATTTTATTGGACAGGATTTCAGTATCTCCCCGAGCGGGAGCCGTGAGACCTATCATTTTGGCGAGCTGGCACTGCCGATCCCGGAGATCAGCCTGCCGCGCCCCAGTATTGCGGCAGGACTTACCGCTCTGGCACTGCTGGATGCCCTGCCGGGGGCGGGCGCAGAGACTGCCTTGGCTCAAATAGCACTGCCAGGGCGCTGCCAGCAAGTGCATTGGCATGCGCGAAACTTACTGCTCGATGTTGGACACAACCCGGCGGCGGCAGAGCATTTGGCCCGCTGGTTGGCGTCTCATCCGGTGGCGGGGCAGACCCACGCCCTGGTGGCGGTTATGCAGGATAAGGATCTGCCCGGTCTGTTCGCCCCTCTTGGCGGCGTTGTTGACCGCTGGCACCCGGCCCTGCTGCCGGAAAATACCCGCGCCGCAGAGACTGAGGCGCTGCTCACAGGTTTGGAGCAGGCCGGTATTGCGGAGACGAATGTGGATCAGCGCTGTCCAACTGTTGCCGATGGGTTGCAATTACTGCTGCCGACCCTCGGTCCACAGGACAGGTTGCTTGTATTTGGATCCTTCTTTACTGTGGCGGAAGTTCTGCAGCAGGTGCGAGACGAGGGTAATGGATAATTGCGAGGATAAGTCCCCCGGCAGGGGACGGCTGAACGACGGTTTCAAACAGCGTATTGTCGGAGCGCTGGTTCTGGTTGCGCTCGCCGTAATTTTCCTGCCGAGTCTGTTGGACCAGGAGTCCAAAGGGCATATCAATGCAGTGAGTCAAATCCCCGCGGAGCCGGATATTCGCCCGATCGAAATTGCCAAGCCGCAGCCTGTCGCCGATGTAGCGCCTGCGCCAGCGGCCGATGAGATTTTCCAGCCGGAAGTGCCAGAGAAGTTCTCCAACCCCGCCGAGGGCGCGGCAAAGTTCGCCACCGCAGATGCTCCAGTGCAGCATGCCAATGCTGAGGGCGCTACGGAGTCGGCACCGGGCGCGGCGAAAAAAGGAGCCTCCCCCCTGGTGGATGCACAGGGGCAGCCCGTGGCCTGGGTGGTGCAGGTAGCTTCCTATAAAGATGACTCCCGTGCTCAACAGTTGCGTATGCGCCTGATGGACGAAGGTTTCCGCGCCTACACCCGTGCCGTGGAAACCAAGAAAGGGCGCTTTGTCAGGGTCTTTGTTGGCCCCCAGGTCAGCAAAGCCGATGCGCAGACTCTCAAGCGGGAGCTCGATACTCTGCTGCAGGCGCAGACTCTGGTACTTCGCTTCAAGGCCTGAAGGGTTATTAGCCGGCCAAATCCCAGCAGATTCGCGTATCTGCGCCAGTATTGCATAGTCAGGCTAACCACCCGGCCCCACAGGCTCGCTCCGAGAGGCGCAGTACGGGGTAGACGGGTGTTCCGCCGGTATTTTTTTTCGGTATCACCCCATTGCTGTATGGCGATTTGTCCAAGGAATTTTGCCGTTCAGGTCTGAAATTCCAATCGGTTCGTCTACGGCTTCACGCGCCTAGCCCCTTAAGTTAGAATGCGCGCTCTTCGCGGCAGCAGCCGCCACGCAGGTAGGGTTGAATGAATTGGGCTGACTGGACCATCGTGGCTATTGTGGGTATTTCCACACTTATCGGCCTTAGTCGAGGTTTCGTGCGCGAAACCCTGTCGCTGCTCACCTGGATTGCCGCTTTTATTGTTGCGATGATGTTTCGCGAACAGCTGGCGCCACTGCTCTCCAATCTTGTCGACACTCCTTCTGTCCAGGCGATCGCCGCCTTTGCCATTTTGTTCTTCGGTACGCTCCTGGCCGGAGCCGCCCTGAATATGATGCTCTCCGCTTTTGTCGAAGCCACCGGTTTATCCGGCACCGATCGGGTGTTGGGTATGGTATTTGGCTTGGCGCGGGGCGCCATTGTGGTGATGGCATTACTGATCCTGGCACCGGCACTGATACCGGTGGAGCAGGACAGTTGGTGGAATCAGTCGGTGTTGATTCCCCATTTCCTCGAGTTTGAGGATAGTGCGCGGGAGCTGGCCAAGTCTGTGAAGGGCTTTTTCGTAGAGTTATTTTAATCGGGCGCTAGCGCCGCTTTTTCGATCAATAGGGTCAAATATATGTGTGGTATCGTCGGTATCGTCGGTAAGAGTGATGTCAATTTGCAGCTCTATGATGCGCTCACTCTGTTGCAACACAGGGGACAGGATGCCGCGGGCATCGTGACCTGTGACGATGATCGCCTGAACCAGCAAAAAGCCAATGGCCTGGTACGCGATGTGTTCCGCGCTCGCCATATGGAGCGTTTGAAAGGTAACTTTGGCATCGGCCACGTGCGCTACCCCACTGCGGGTAGCTCCGGTCCCGCTCTGGCGCAGCCGTTCTATGTGAACTCTCCTTACGGCATCGCCATGGCGCACAACGGTAACCTCACCAACGTGGGTAATGTGGTGGAGGAGATCTTCCAGCAGGACCTGCGCCACATCAATACCGATTCAGACTCCGAAGTACTGCTCAATGTGTTCGCCCACGAGCTGCACAAACTGCACAAGTTGCAGCCCAAGGCGGAAGATATCTTTACCGCCATGCGCGGTGTGCACAAACGTGTGCGCGGTGCCTATGCCTGTGTGGCCCTGATTGTCGGTTACGGTATCGTCGCTTTCCGCGACCCCAACGGCATTCGCCCGCTGGTGTACGGCAAGCGCGAAACGGAGAGGGGCACCGAGTATATGGTGGCCTCTGAGTCTGTGGCCCTGGATGTTCTGGGCTACACCCTGGTGCGCGATGTGGCGCCGGGTGAAGCGCTGTATATCGAGCTGGACGGCACGGTTCACTCCGAGCGGTGTGCGGAGCACTCGACCCTCACTCCCTGTATTTTCGAGCATGTGTACTTTGCCCGCCCGGATTCCATTATGGATGGCGTTTCCGTACACAAGGCCCGCCTGCGCCAGGGCGAGCATCTAGCGGACAAAATCCTACGCCTGCGCCCGGACCACGATATTGATGTGGTGATTCCCATTCCCGATTCCGCCCGTACCGCTGGCCAGACCGTGGCACATCGCCTGGGGGTGAAATTCCGTGAGGGCATGGTGAAGAACCGCTATATCGGCCGTACCTTTATCATGCCGGGACAGAAGCAGCGCAAAAAATCTGTGCGTCAGAAGCTGAACGCCATTGAGTTGGAATTTCGCGGTAAAAATGTGTTGTTGGTGGATGACTCCATCGTGCGCGGTACGACGTGTAAGCAGATTATCCAGATGGCTCGCGATGCCGGCGCCGCAAAGGTGTATTTCGCCAGTGCGGCGCCCGCAGTGAAATACCCGAACGTGTACGGTATCGATATGCCTTCGGTCACCGAGCTGGTTGCGCACGATCGCACCACCGAGGAAGTTTGTGAGGAGATCGGTGCAGACTGGTTGGTCTATCAGGACCTGGAAGATCTGGTGCTAAGCTCCAGCGGCGGCAAGCAGAAGATCGATCGATTCGATTGCTCCGTGTTCGACGGTAACTATATTACCGGTGACGTGGATGACGAATACCTTGAGAGTTTGCACGCGGCACGCAACGACGACGCCAAGCGCAAAAAGGCCAACACCAGCGCCCTGTAAGTAGTCTGAAGTGGCGCGCTCTTCACGGCAGAAGAGGGCGCCACGCACGGCCGTTTCGGTTAAGATTAGCGCTTCCGTAAATACTGACCAGGAAGCGGTATATGTTTGAAGACGACGGTTACGCACTGGAAACCCTGGCGGTACGCGCCGGGCAGGTCCGCTCAGAGGAGGGCGAGCACTCCGAAGCCCTCTATCTCACCTCCAGCTATGTTTTTCCCTCCGCCGCTGAAGCCGCCGCGCGCTTTTCTGGGGAAACTTCCGGCAACGTCTATTCCCGCTATACCAATCCCACCGTGCGTATGTTCGAGCAACGCATTGCCGCCCTCGAAGGTGGTGAAGCGGCGGTGGCCACCGCCAGTGGCATGGCTGCGATTCTCAGTATTTGCATGGCTCTGCTGAAAAGCGGCGATCGGGTGATCTGCTCCCGCAGTGTGTTTGGCACCACCACCGCGCTATTCGGGCGCTATATGGAAAAGTTCGGTGTGCGTGTGAGCTATGTCGATCTCACCGATATGGACGCCTGGAGGCAGGCGGTCGACGGTTCCACCAAACTACTGTTTATGGAAACCCCTTCCAACCCCTTATGTGAAGTGGCGGATATTAGCGCCCTGGCAGAAATTGCCCACAGTGCCGGCGCCCAGCTGGTGGTGGACAACTGTTTCTGTACCCCGGCGCTGCAGCGCCCTCTGGCACTCGGTGCCGATATTGTTGTGCATTCCGCGACAAAATTTCTCGATGGTCAGGGCCGCGCACTGGGTGGTGTCGCCGTGGGGCGCAAAGAGGTTATGGATGAGCTGGTCGTGTTCCTGCGCACCGCCGGCCCCAGCATGAGCCCGTTCAACGCCTGGATTTTCCTCAAGGGTTTGGAGACACTGAAGTTGCGCATGCAGGCCCACTGCACCAATGCCCTCGATCTGGCCTGGTGGCTGGATGAGCAGGAAATGGTGGAGAGGGTCAACTACACCGGGCTACCCAAACATCCCCAACACCGACTGGCCCGTGCACAACAGGATGCCTTTGGTGCTGTGTTGAGTTTCACCGTGCGCGGTGGTCGCGCCGGGGCCTGGAAAGTGATCGACAACTGCAGAATCCTATCCTGCACCGCCAATCTCGGCGATGCTAAAAGCACGATTGTGCACCCAGCCACGACCACCCATGGCCGTCTCAGTGAGGAAGATAAGGCCCGCGCTGGAATTACTGAGAATCTGATTCGCATCTCGGTGGGGCTGGAAAATGCCGAGGATCTTAAGCGCGATCTGATGCGTGGATTGTCCCAGCTGTAATCGCCGCGATTGTCCCGCGCGAGTCTGGGATAGGTTCGATCTACCTATGATTAATACCGGGTGCCGGCTCTGTATTGAAAGAGATTTGGCACCATGGCGCCTGTTGCTGAGAGTTGGCGGGCGCTCACACCGGGTCTCATTCGTGGCCTGAGAAAAATGAGCAGTAATGGATTTACCGTGCAAAAAATAGTTTCCGCCATTGTTTCCGATATCGGCAGTGTTCTGCTGGGTAAAGAGCGCCAGGTAAAATTGGCCCTGGCCTGCCTCCTGTCCAAGGGACATCTGTTGATCGAGGACCTGCCGGGTATGGGCAAGACCACCCTGGCGCACGCTCTGGCCCAGGTGCTGGGTCTCTCTTACAAACGCGTGCAATTTACCAGCGATATGCTGCCGGCAGATATTCTCGGCGTATCGATTTTTGAGCGGGAGTCGGGACAATTTCATTTTCACGAGGGGCCGGTATTTAGCCAGGTGTTGTTGGCCGATGAAATCAACCGCTCATCGCCCAAAACCCAGAGCGCCCTGCTGGAGGCCATGGAAGAGCGCCAGGTCAGTGTGGATGGAGAGACCCGTCCCCTGCCGCAGCCATTTTTTGTGATTGCTACCCAAAATCCACTACAGCAGTCCGGCACTTTCGCCCTGCCGGAATCGCAGCTGGATCGCTTTCTGATGCGAATCAGCCTCGGCTATCCCACCCGCGAGGCGGAGCGGGCCCTGTTTTTGGGCGCCGATCCGCGCCTGCAGCTGGCCAAGTTAAAACCGCGCATCGATCTTTCTACGCTGAAAAAAATGCAAAGCCTGGTGGGCCAGGTAAAAGCCTCCGACAGCCTGCTGGACTATTTGGAACGGCTGGTGCTGCATACCCGTCAGAGCTCCGATTGCGCCCTGGGTTTGTCGCCACGCGGTGCTCTGGCGTTGCTGCGCGCCGCCAAAGCCTGGGCCCTGATTCACCATCGCGGTCATGTGCTTCCGGAGGACATTCAAGCGGTGTTGCCCTCAGTGGCGGGACATCGCCTGCAGAGTGATGGCGGCAGCGGCGACCAGCTGGTAGAGCGCCTGATGCGCCAGGTAGATATTATCGCGGCCTGAACCAATGAGAGTGACTCGCGATAGTGCCCAGCAGGCTCAACCGAAAACCCTTCGCCATTTTTTTCGTCGGTTGGGTGAGCGCTGGCTCAGCCGCCGCGTGCCGCGCGCACGCGCGATTACCCTCAATCACAGCCGCTTATTTATCCTGCCCACCCGCGCGGGACTTGGCTATTTGTTAGTGGTCGCTGTGTTGTGGCTGCTCGCTACCAACTATGAGAACAACCTAGTATTTGCCCTGACTTTTTTGTTGATCAGTGTCTTCGTTATTTTGCCGGTGCACACCTTCGCCAATTTGAGTGGTCTGCGCCTGCAGTTACTGAGTACGGAGCCGGCTTTTGCCGGCGATTTCGCCGAGGCAAAGATCAACTTAAGCCGCGAGGACAAGCGCGAGCGGGAGTGGATACAGGTCCACTGGCCGACCGAGGAGGGGGCTTATGTGGATCTCTGCGAAGAGCGCAGTGCGGACTTTCGCGTCGCTCTGCCGGTACTGGAGCGGGGCCGTGTTCAGGCACCGCGTTTAAGGGTGGAGAGCCGCTTTCCATTGGGGCTATTTCGCTGTTGGAGTCGAATCGATCTGGATGTGGAATTTTTGGTGTACCCGCGGCCACTCGCCGGTGGCCCCCTACCTCTGGGGGAGGCCCTGGTGGAGGGCGAGTCCGGTCCGGTGCGCCGCGGCGGAGATGACTATGCCTCGCTCAAGCCCTACCAGCCCGGTGACTCTCTGCGGCATTTGGCCTGGAAGCAGTACGCGGCCGGTCGCGATCTCTACAGCAAAGAGTACGAGAGCCGCACGGATACCCGTTTATGGCTCGACTGGGCGCTGCTCGATGGCCGCGATGTGGAGACGCGCTTGAGCAATCTGTGCCACTGGGCGCTACAAGCTGAGAAACAGGGTATTGCCTATGGCCTGCGAGTACCCGGCACGACCCTGCCGCCATCGCTGGGGATGGAGCACCAGCAGCGGGTGCTCGGCGCACTGGCCCTGTTTCCCAAGTGGGGTGGGTGATGTCGAATAACCGGGACCTTTTGCCCCGCGAGAGCCTGCTGTGGATTTTTGCCGCGCAGTTTGTCGCGCTGTTGCCCCAGTTGGCCCAATTGCCACTGTGGATCGCTTTTGCCTGGGCTTTTGCGGTGTATTGGCGCCTGGAGGTTTTCCGCGGCCGCCGCGACCTGCCTGGCCGCCCCTTAAAATTCCTGGTGATACTGTTGACGGTGGCGGGGCTCGCGCTGTCCTACCAGCGCTGGTTTGCTTTGGAGCCGATGGTGGCGCTGCTGGCGCTGTCGTTTACCTTGAAAAATCTGGAGCTGGTGAGCCGCCGCGATGCCTTTGTGAGCCTGCTGCTGGCCTATTTTGTCGCGGCGACCCTGTTCGTGCGGGAGCAGTCGATCCCCTATGCCCTCTATGGTTTGATCAGTGTCTTGGTGATTACCGCGGCGCTGGCGGCACAGTTGGGCAGTTTCAGTGCGCGTCCGCGCCGGGCTCTGGGGCTATCAGTGCGCCTGTTGGCGCAGGCAACACCGCTGATGTTGTTGTTGTTTGTGGTGATGCCGCGCCTGGGGCCGCTGTGGAATGTGCCTCAGGATACCTCCGCCGGGCGCACTGGGGTGAGTGATTCCATGGCGCCGGGAGACTTTACCCGCCTGTCAAAGTCCGCTGAGCCGGCGCTGCGTATCGCTTTCGATGGACCCATACCACCACCGGAGCAGCGCTATTGGCGCGGGCTGGTGTACTCCGAGTTTGATGGACGCACCTGGCGCCAGGGCTTTGGTGTCGATCCGCGCAACGGAGGTCAGGTGTATTGGAAAAGCGGCGAGCGCCCACTGCCGCAGGTCGGTCCGCGCTATCGCTATCGGGTGATACAGGAGGCCAGCCGCAGTCCCTGGTTGTTTGCCCTGGCAAGGCCCGCTTCGGATAGCGCCGGAGTGGGAGAGACCCTGGACGATCGACTGGTGAAACGCACCCCGCTGTACAGCCGTTTTGCCTATGACGTGCGCTCCTGGCCGCGCGACCCTCAAGCTGTTCCGATACCGCTAAGCAGCGCCGAACGCCGCCGCAATTTGCAGTTGCCCGCGGATGGCAACGAGCGCACCCGCGCGTGGGTGGAGCGTTTGCGCCGCAAAGGTTTGGGTGCAGAGGCGATTTCCTCACAGCTTTTGGCGCGCTATCACCGCGAATTTACTTATACCCTGAGTCCACCGGCGCTGGGCAGAGACAGCGTGGACGCGTTCCTGTTCGATAGCCAGAAAGGCTTTTGCGAGCACTTTGCCGGTAGCTATGTTTTCACGATGCGCGCGGCCGGGGTGCCGGCGCGGGTTGTGGCGGGTTATCAGGGCGGCGAATGGGTCAGTGGCGAAAAATATTTGTTGGTGCGCGAATACGATGCCCACGCCTGGGCCGAAATCTGGCTCGATGGACGCGGCTGGCAGCGTGTGGACCCCACGGCGGCGGTGTCTCCAGAGCGAGTGCGGAATGGCCTGGAGAGCGCTGCGGGCGAGGAATTTATGCGCGACTCACTGCTGCCGGTGCACCGCATCGATGCCCTGGTAAAGTTGCGTCTGCAATGGGACATGATCAACTACCGTTGGTACCAGACTGTAGTGAGCTTCGATAGCGAAAAGCAGCGCGATACCCTGCAGCGTCTTCTGGGTGATATTTCCCCACTGCGTATGGCCCTGTTTTTTGCCGCACCGGTCGCCGTTGTTTTACTGGCGATGTTGCTCTGGACGCGCTTGGGAAGCCGGGGGCGGAGGCGACCGGCGGTGGAGCGCCTGTACGGGGTATTCTGCCGGCGCATGGCCAGAGCGGGTATTGCCCGCCGTGCCGGAGAGGCGCCGCGGGATTATGCTGAGCGTATCTCCGCCGCAAAGCCGCATCTTGCCGAGTTTGCCGAACGGGTGACCCAGACCTTTGAGCGCGCTGCCTACGGCGGCGAAGCCAGTGCGCTAAAGGAACTGCGCTATCTGCTGCGCTGGCGTTTGCTGCTATTGCCGCGAGTGCCGATTAATAAAAACAAACTGGCAGGTCAATAACTCTTGGACGGTATATCAGTCAAGATGCCACTCAGGTTACAAAAGTTTCTGCTGGGCTACAGTGGTACTTCTCTGGCCACTGGCCTACAGGTGATCCTTCTGCCCTGGATCGCGCTAACGGTGGTAGATCTGCCGGCGCTGCAACTGGGCTGGGTACAGGCTTCGGTGCTGTTACCAAACTTGGTGCTTCTACTCTTTGGCGGGGCGCTGGCAGATAGGCGCGACCCGGCCGCAGTCGCCGCGCTGGCCTGTATCGGCCTTGCCCTTTGCCATGGGGCGCTACTCGGAATCTACAACTTATTTTTGATCTCCCTGCCGATACTTTTGCTCTACGGGATCTGTTTGGGAATTTGCAGTGCTTTTCTACAGCCGGCCAGGGACAACCTGGTACAGCGTGGGGCGCGCAATCGCGGGGTGCAGGCCTCGGAGCGCCGCGTGCAGAAAACCGTCACCTGGATGATGTTGGCCCAGTACGGAGGCCAGGCAGTAGGGATGTTGCTGGCGAGTCGCTTTGAGTACTGGGGATTGCAGGCATTGCTGGGGGTGCAGGTTGGCGTGTTGCTGCTAGCTGCCGCGGCTCTGGTGAGCTTGCGCGAACAGGGCGCGGGCCGAGCCGCGACAGAAAAGCTGCCCCACACTCTGATCCTCGACGGGCTGTCCCAGGCCTGGCGCCACCCGGTGCTGCGTGAGTTGACCGCGCTGATGGCCTTCAATGGGCTTGTACATATCGGTGTATTCCTGGTGGTACTGCCACTGTTGGCCGAGGGTTACGGCCGTGGTGCGGGGTATTACGCGACTCTGCAGTTGGCTTTTGTCGCGGGGACGGTGATCGCCACCGTGACTATGCTGCGTCGCGGTCAGGGGGCGGAGCCGGGGCGGGGTATTCTTATGTGCTTGCTCTACAGTGCGGCACTGTTGGTAGCGATCAGCCTCGGCCCCACTGAGCTGGGCCTGATCGTGCTGTGCCTGTGTTGGGGGGCGGTAGCGGCGGCTTCGGCGGGGCTCGGACGCGGTATCGTACAGCTGCTCGCTCCGGCGGAATACCGCAGTCGGATTATCTCTATCTACCAGTTTGCCCTGTTTGGCTCCGCCGCCCTGGGCGCTCTCGCCGCCGGAGTCTTGAGTGAATATGCAGCCCCTCTCACCACATTACTGTGGGCGGGAATCCTGAGCCTAGTCGCCTTTGCCCTGGTGGCTTTCAGCGGTGCACTGCGCCGGGTAAAAATCTCCGATAGTGAAGTGTGAAACCCTCCGCGCAACCGGTCTGCCCACCGCCACGATATAGTTCCACTGGTATCCCTCTTTGTGGAGCCATCGGTGAGTCCTGTGAAAAAAGCTGACTGGTCGAAGGCGGTGACACGCCACAGCTATGCATTGAATCTGCGCGAGGGGCTTTTTCGCCAGAGGGACCCGAAAGCCATCGCTCGTTCACGGCAAGCGGCGGCGGAATCGAGCCAGCAGTGCAAGTCGGACCCCTATCGCGCCGGGACGTGGCTATTGAGAGAAGGGCGCCGGGCACTGGAGGTGGCCAAGGAGGCGTTGCGCGGGTTCTATAGGGGTCCGCGCCGGCACTGAGCCGGCGGCGGAGTTTCTGGTGAGAGTGCGATGAAAGGTCTCAGGGTGCTTGGCAGGGCAGGCAGCGCACATAGAGCGCGCGGGGGTCGCGATAGCTCTGCAACTCGGCGATTGGCGCGAGTGCCGGTTGTACACTGTTTAACCAGGCGCCGAGTGGTAAGTTGGCCTCAAGGCTCGCGGCAATTTTCGCGTCTACATTATCGCTTAATGCGCGCAGGAATTTCTCGCCGGGGGTCAGTTCACGCTGGATCTCCACTACGTCGTATTCTTCGACTTCAGCAAGCTGCGCGGCGTCGGCGATGGCGTCGCTGAGATTGCCGAGATCATCCACCAGTCCCAACTTCTTGGCGGCGCGGCCGGTCCAAACCTGCCCCTGGGCAATTTTGTGCACTTCTTTTGGGGTGCTGCCACGGGCTTCGGCGACTATGCGAAGGAAGCGCGCATAGGTGTTATTCACCCCCTGTTGCAGGATACTGGCAGCAGCTGGCGGCAGGGCGCGGTCGAGACGCATACTGCCGGCCAAGTCGGAGGTGCCCACACCGTCGGTATAGACCCCGATATGTTCGAGGGAATCCTCAAAGGTGGGGAAGGCGCCGAAAACGCCGATGGAACCGGTGAGGGTGGCCGGTGAGGCCCAGATACGGTCGCCGCCGGTGGCGATCCAGTAGCCACCGGAAGCCGCGAGGCTGCCCATAGAAATAACCACCGGAATTTTCGCCTCGCGGGTGGCCAGCAACTCCTGGCGAATCGCCTCGGATGCAAAAGCGGAGCCGCCGCCACTGTCAATACGCAGCACCAGGGCGTCGACTTCTTTCTCACGGGCACGCGCGATTAATTTGCCCAGGCTTTCGCTGCCGATACGTCCGGCGGGCGCTTGACCATCGACAATCGCCCCGCTGGCGGTGATCAGCCCAATTTTGTTGGATTCCTTGATCGGCTTGGCGGCTTCGGCAATCTTGTGGCCGCGCAAGTAGGCGAGTGCATCGATGGATTTGTATTTGCGCTCTTTACTTTCGTCCTCACCGATGGCTTTTTTCAGCGCTTCCATGGCCTCGATTCGGCTGGCGAGGTGATCTACCAGTTTATTGGCCAGGGCGGCTTCGGCCCAGCTGCCCTCGTGTTGCTGCAGTTTTTGCGGCAACTCGTTGATAAACAGATCGATACTCTCGGCGGGCAGGTTGCGCAACCCGGTGACCTGCTCACTGTACTCACTCCAGAGTTCGTTCAGCCAGCGCTGGTTGTTTTCCCGTGAGGCGGGGGACATGTCGTCGCGGGTGTAGGGCTCGATAAAGTCCTTGTAATCCCCCACGCGGAAGACGTGGAAATTTACCTTGAGCTTGTCCAGTGCACTCTTGTAATAGTTGCGATACACGCCGAAGCCGGTGAGCATCACGGAACCCATGGGGTTCAGGTATACCTGATCGGCGTGGCTGGCGAGAAAGTACTGCGCCTGGGTGTAATTATCGCCCACTGCGTAGATGGGTTTATCGGCGGCTTTAAAGCGCTGAAGTGCTGCGCCTATTTCATCTAGCTTGCTGAGACTGCCCCCCACCATATGATCCAGTTCCAACACCAAGGAGGAGATACGCTTGTCATTGGCGGCCTCGTCGATGGCGTCAACGAGGTCTTTGACCCTGACTTCAGTCGGCCCGCGGTTGCCGCCAAGGAAAATAGGCAGGGTGGCGGGTTGGCTGAGCTCATCCACGAGAAAGCCGCTTGGGGCTACGCGCAGGGCCGCGCCCTGAGGGACCACCAGGCGCTCGTCCTTACTGAAGATGGCGATGCCGAGAAATAGCAATATCAGCAGGAACACAATATTGGTGAACACGCGCCTCAGCCAGGTGATGGCGCCGCCAATTGCAGCTAAAAAGCCTCGGGCAAATCCTTTTTTCTGGGGTGAATCAGTCAAACCTCAAAACTCCTAAGTGTGTGGAAGGTCTCTATTTCCACGCCTGTGTGTCTGGAACCAATGCGGATAGCCGCAATGGAATTACTGCATGCGATGCCAGCGACTGCTCATCATTGCAGAAAAGAATAGGATAAGGCTCAAAACCACCATGACGCCATCCTGCCAGCCGCGTGTAGGCATCATTACATCGACAATACTGGTGGTGATATAGAGCAACAAAATAAAGCAGAGCCAAAGGTAACTGCGGGGACGCTGTTTGATAAGGCCTGGCAATACCAGCAAAAGCGGTACCGTCTGGATTAGCCAAAGGGCGAGGGAGCCACCCGGTACAAACAGGTTCCAGACTACAAACAGGACCAGTAGGCCGATATAACAGAACCAATTGATTCGGAGCGCAATGCGTAATTTGCGCCGGATAGTGTCGTTCACGCGTAATCCTCTATTTGGCCGTTGTTGCCGGTTGGCTCAGGGTCTGGGCTAGTTGGCCGATGCGTACACCGAGCGCTCTACACAGGGTGATTTCATCTTCACTCAGCTCGCTGCTGTGGCCCTTGTTCCAATGGGAGGCACCGTAGGGTGTGCCACCGGTGCTGGTGCGCATCAGGGCAGCTTCGGAATAGGGAATGCCGGCGATCAACATGCCGTGGTGTAAAAGCGGTAGCATCATGGAAGTGAGGGTGGTTTCCTGACCGCCGTGCAGGCTACCGGTTGCGGTAAACACCGCGGCCGGTTTTCCGGTCAGGCTGCCCTCCAGCCAAATATCGCTGGTTTGGTCGAGGAAGTAGCGCAGCGGCGACGCCATATTGCCAAAGCGGGTGGGGCTGCCCAACAAAAGCCCGGCGCATTCGCGCAGGTCATCGAGGGTGCAGTAGGGCGCGCCCTTGCTGGGCACCGGCGCTAAGCTGGCCTCCGTGTCGGGGGAGACGGCGGGCACGGTGCGCAGGCGCGCGGCAATCCCGCTCGATTCGACACCGCGGGCCAATTCTGCGGCCATTCGCTCGGTGGCGCCGCTGCGGCTGTAATAGAGAACCAACACATAGGCTTCGCATTCGGGTGCCATTTATAGCAGCTCCAGAGCATTTTCGGGCGGGCGGCCAATGGTGGCTCTGTCATCTTTTACAACGATCGGGCGCTGGATCAGGATGGGGTTTTCAACCATGGCCTCGATCAGTTGAGCGTCACTCAAGTTTTTGTCTTTCAGGTTGAGCTGTTTGTAGGGCTCCTCACCGGTGCGCAAAAGGTCGCGCGCGGGCATGCCGAGTTTTTGCAGGATGTGTTTCAGATCATCTGCCGTGGGTGGGGTTTGCAGGTAGAGAATCACTTCCGGTTCCACGCCATTGTCCTGCAACAGTTGCAGGGTTTGACGGGATTTTGAGCAGCGCGGGTTGTGGTAGATCATCCACATTATGTCGGTATCCTGTTACTGTTTGGCGTATTCTAACCGAATACCGTAGCGAAATTCTAAGGCGTGAGTCGAGTACTCGCCGCTTTTGCCAGAGGTCGCACACAGGGAATGAAACTGGAATCAAGCATGAAGGATTGGGTGGTTCAATGGCGGCGCTTCGCCACTTCACTGTGGTCGCTTTTTGTAGAGAAAGATTGTCAGAAGAGCGCCGCGGCGCTCACTTATATGACGCTTTTCGCCATAGTGCCATTGGTGACGGTGAGCTATGCAATGTTGTCGCTGTTCCCAGATTTTGCTGGTTTACAGACCCGTTTACAGGAGCAGATCTTTTCTCACTTCGTGCCACAAAGTGGGCGTGAGGTGCAGGAATATATCAGCAGTTTTTCCGCCCAGGCCCAGCGGCTCACCGGCCTCGGTATTGCCATGCTCGTAGTGACCTCGGGGCTCACACTGCGCAGTATAGAAGGTACCTTTAATTCGATTTGGGACGTGTCCCGAGGGCGCAGTGGGGTTTCGAGTTTTCTCCTGTACTGGGCCATTCTCAGTTTAGGGCCAATTCTATTGGGCGCCGGGCTCGCCGCCAGTACTTTTTTGCTTTCGCAGAAATTGTTTTTAGGGGGTGAGGAAGGGATCGGCATGATGGCGGTTGTGCTGCGGGTATTGCCGTTTATTTTTACCAGTATTGTTTTCACTCTGCTTTTTGTCGCCGTGCCCAATTGCTATGTGTCACTGCGCCATGGCATTGAGGGTGGGGTGGTCACCTCCATCGCCTTTGAAATTATGAAGTACCTGTTTGGCGCTATTGTTGCGCGCAGTTCGGTACAGGCCATCTACGGAGCCTTTGCTTTTGTACCCCTGTTTCTGCTGTGGATTTATATGATGTGGATGTTGGTGCTGGCGGGTTGTGTACTGGTACGCACCTTGTCGGTATACCGCGCTGCAACCCAGGGGCGCCAGCACTCGGATTTGGTCGCTACTTTGGTTGTTCTCTGGCAAATGTTTAAAGGTGGGCGACACGGCAAACCTCTTCGGGAGAGAGATATTTCTCTGCTTGGGATTAAGTTTATTCAGTGGCGGCGCCTGCGCGATATTTTACAGGGGCACCGGGTGATCGCTCAGACCGATGGAAGTGATTACGTCCTGTTGCGCGATCTGAATTCAGTGTCGTTGATGGAGCTGGCGGGCTGGTTGAGTCCCCAGTGGATTCCCGCGGGGATTCCCGACGACCTGAAAGGATTTGAATGGTACGGTGAGGTGGAATGCCGTTTTGCCAATGCGCGCAGTACAGTGAGTGAGCAGCTCGGTGTAACGATCGGGTCTCTTTTTGAGACGGCCCTGAATAAGGACGATGAAAAGTATCGATACGCGCAGGGTGCGCTAGAGCATCAAAAGACAGATCAAGAAATTGCGGGACCAGCTGAGGAAGACGATGTTGCAAATAGCGATAACAAAAAAAACGAAGAAAACTCTGGGGGTAATCTCTCTATTCTTGGCAAGCGCAATAAGCGGCTGTGATGGCGAACCTACCCTGCAAACCACGAGCGGCAATCCCGTTGCGATTGAAGGGAAAACGATCCTGGTTAACTATTGGGCGGAGTGGTGCCAACCCTGCCGAGAAGAAGTGCCGGTGCTCAATGCGCTTGCCCAGAACAACAGCGACCTGGTGGTAGTGGGTGTGAACTTTGATGGTTTGCCGAAATCCACCGTTATCGAGCAGGCGCAAAAACTCGGCATAGAATTTCCCCTGTTGGCGGGAGAGCCTGAGGGCCGTTGGGGGCAACCCTGGCCGGAAGTACTACCTACCACTTTTGTAATTGGAGCCGACGGCCGCTGGAAGAAAACACTGGTGGGTCCGCAAACTGCCGAGGACTTCAGGGCCGCTCTGCAGTAAGCCTAACCAGCGAATGGAATTTATAAAACGATAACTAATGTAACCAGAATTAAAGTAACTATAACCAAAGTATCTATAGGGCGGGGGCGTAAGGCTGCTAGCATGCCGCCACTTTTCCGTTTGCCCAGGGTGGGATTTTCATAACATGCACATCGGCGCTTTTGTTCTGCTTACAGGTTTTGTGGTTCTGTTGTTTGGCCTATACCGCTGGCAGCGGGGCAGAGCTACGCTCGCACCCGGTGTTTTTGCCGGGTTGTTACTCGGTGTGGGGTTCGGAGCGCTATTACAAATTTCGCGTAACTGGGGTGTAGCGCCCGATGAGGTTTTGCCCTGGATTCAAATGCTGGGCAATGGCTATGTAAACCTGCTGTATATGCTGGTTATGCCTCTGGTGCTCACTTCTATTCTGGTGGCGGTGGTAAAGGTGAGCCACACTCAGGCGCTGGGTAAAATCAGTGTTTCTGTATTGGGGGTTTTGCTCGGCACCACGGCGATAGCGGCCCTGATTGGTGTGGCTATGGCGGAGTTGTTTGGGCTCTCTGCTGCGGGGCTTGTTGAGGGAACCCGTGAGGCGGCGCGGGTGGAAGTGCTGAATGAACGTATCGGGCGGGTGAGTGGCCTTTCCCTTCCGGAAATTATTACTTCCTTTATCCCGAGGAATATATTCCTGGATTTAACCGGAGCCCGTTCCACTTCAGTGATTGCTGTGGTGATTTTTGCCGTATTGCTTGGGCTCGCTGCCCTGGCTGTGCGTCGCGAGTTTCCCAAAGAGGGCGCCGCGATTGAGCGCTTTGTGCATGTTGCGCAAGTTTGGATTATGAAACTGGTGCGCCTGGTGATGGCGTTTACGCCCTATGGGGTGATGGCCCTGGTCGCGGGCCTGATTGCCAAGTCCAGCTGGGCAGATATCGCTAATCTATTCGGTTTTGTGGTGGCTTCCTTCTGTGCCATTGGTCTGATGTTTGTCGTGCACGGGCTGCTGCTGCTGGTGAATGGGGTCAACCCCCTGCAGTATTTCTTCAAAGTCTGGCCGGTGTTGGTATTTGCTTTTAGCTCTCGTTCCAGCGCCGCGACTATTCCTCTCAATGTGGAAACCCAGGTCGATGCGTTGCGCAACTCTCCAGCCATCGCTAATTTTTCCGCATCTTTCGGCGCCACTATCGGCCAAAATGGCTGCGCAGGTATCTATCCCGCCATGCTTGCCACTATGGTGGCGGTGCCTATGGGGATCAATGTGTGGGACCCCCTGTGGTTGGCCACTCTGCTTGCGGTGGTGGTAATCAGCTCTTTTGGTATTGCCGGGGTGGGCGGTGGAGCAACTTTTGCCGCTCTGGTGGTACTGCCAGCGATGGGCCTGCCAGTGACTATCGCGGCACTGTTGATTTCCGTTGAACCGCTGATCGATATGGCGCGCACTGCCCTCAATGTGAATGGTGCTATGACCGCTGGCACCCTTACTCAGCGTTGGCTCGGCGATGAGGTACCGGGCGCGGAAGTTGTGGAGGGGTGAGGCCCGCAAACATTGACGGGAAGTTATTTTTTATCCGTCCCGCCGGGGCCGGCAATGTCTGTTGGTTGTGTGATCGGGGTTTCGGATAGGGCGGCGAGGGGGCGGAGGTGCCTGCACAGCGGCTGTGCGATTTTTTGGATCTCTGGTCATGGTAATGCGGTGATGGCTGCTGGCAAGGCCATTCGGCGCCAGGCCACGCCCCGACGGGGACTCTGAGTAGAGCTGGCAGGCCCCACGGGCTGTGGGTTGAGTGGAAAAGCTCTTATGACGCCCGATACTCTTGGCGATCTCAGGTGTAATTCAGCGTCTATTCAGATCAATTTGACTAACCTGGCCCCCGTTGATGAATAACGGGAGATCGATTGTGCAACTTTTCAAGCAGTTTATCGCTGGCGCGGCAGTTGCCGCGTTGGTGGCATTGAGTGCTACCGCCAAAGCGGGGCCTCAGGGCTACGCAGACCCCTACGGTGCCGACAATTACGATTTCGCCCGTGTCACCGAGGTGACTCCCGTCTACACCGACGTAGAAGTACGCTCTCCACGCACCTACTGCCGGGATGAACAGGTGGCCTATCGGGAGCCGACCTCTCCGGCAGGTACACTGGTTGGTGGATTGATCGGCGCAGCGGTGGGCAATAGCCTGGGCCGAAGTGGCCATCGGGGTCGCTATCATCACCACGGTGGCAATCGCGGTGGGGCTACAGTGGCTGGAGCCTTAGTTGGTGCTCTGGTGGGCAACCAGGTCAGCCGCGCCAACTCCCGGACCTATTACGCCACAGAATCCCGCTGTCAGGTTGTCGACGAGTTCAGCTCGCGTAGGGAATTAGTCGGATACGATGTCCGCTATCGGTATAATGGTCAGGTTTATCTGACTCGCACCGATTACCATCCGGGCGATAGAATCCGGGTTCGTGTCGCAGTCTCGCCGGCGCCTTGAGCGGGTGAGAGGGCGGTCGAAGATCGTTAAAGGTGGAAAACCAGGACATCCACAGGAGCCGCACCGTGAAATCCAGCCGCACTTTTTTACGGCATTTTATTCTCCTACTTGCTCTGTTACCGGGGCTATGTGCCGCCTCCTGGCAGGGGGGGATTGCCTCCGAGAGGGAAGCCTACCGGCATGACTTCCGCTGGGCACAGGACGGGGGGGTCTCCAGGGAGAAGGCCGCCTCAATGGTGAAGCGGCGTTACGGCGGCAAAATCCTGTCGGTTTCTGAAACCCGCAGGAAGGGCCAGGCGGTCTACCGGGTGAAGGGGTTGTCTGACAAGAGTCAGGTCTATGTGGTCTTTGTGGACAAGCGCAGCGGGCGTATCTCCCGTTAATTGCCTGCTGCTTTGGATATAGAGTACAAAGATTGGTCCACAGCAGATAGATCCGCAGTACTAGCCGTACAAAGGAAAAGAATATGCGCGCACTATTGGTCGAAGACGAAGTTCTACTGCGACAGCAACTGGCGGACTCACTGCGCGATGCCGGTTATACCGTAGATGAGGCCCCAGATGGGGAGGAGGCGCTCTATCTAGGGCGTGAATATCCCTACGATATAGCGGTGATGGACCTGGGCCTGCCCAAAATGGACGGCATCCAGGTTATTCAAACCCTGCGCAGGGAAGACAAACATTTCCCCATTCTGATTCTCACTGCCCGAGGCCACTGGCAGGAGCGCGTGGCGGGATTGGAAGCTGGTGGCGACGACTACCTGGTAAAACCCTTCCACACCGAAGAACTGCTGGCGCGCCTGAATGCCCTGGTGCGCCGCTCCGCCGGTTTCTCCTCTCCGACTATTAAAGCGGGGCCGATTCTACTGGATACCAGCTCTCAGCGGGTCACCGTTAATGACGCTGAATTGGAGCTGACTTCTTTTGAATATAAGGTTCTCGAATACCTGATGCTGCACCCGGATGAAGTGGTGTCGAAGACCACCCTCACCGAACATATCTATGAGCAGGATCGTGATCGCGATAGCAATGTGATCGAAGTGTTTATCGGGCGTCTACGCAAGAAATTTGATGCAGCGGCGCAGCTGAAGCCCATCGAAACTTTGCGCGGACGCGGATACCGCTTCGTCGCACCACGTTAGCTAACCTGAGATGCGCCTGTTTTCCTTTTGGCTGAACTCCCTCAAGGGCCGCCTGGCACTGGTGACCAGCTTGGTACTGGTGGCTTTTATGCTGCTTATTTCCGGTGTTTTGGAGCACGCCTACCGCACCTCCCTAGATGAAGCTAAGCAGCGCGAATTGCAGCTGTACATTTACACGTTACTGGCACTGGCTGAGCCTGAGGGTGATAGTTTGGTGCTGCCGCCGGAGCTGCCTGAGCAGCGCTTTAATCAGCCGGACTCCGGTCTGATTGGGGCGGTATTGGATGGTGAGGGCCGGGTTATCTGGCGCTCCGAGTCGGCTTTGGCCATGCCGGAGATAGAGTTTTCCCCACTGCCCCAAGGGCAGCAATCCTTTATGCCGGTTTCCCTACCGGGCGGCGATGCCAATTACAGCAGTTTTCGCCAGGGCGTAGCCTGGGGCCTGGAAGGTGAAAACCCTTTTACTTTTGTGGTACTGGAAGATGCTGCGCCGTTACAGGCGCAGGTGGGGCAGTTTCGCTCCACCATCTGGAACTGGCTGGGGGTCGTCGCACTGTTGCTGATTCTGGCTCAGTGGCTGGTGCTGCGCTGGGGTTTTGCCCCCTTGCGGGCGCTGGCCCAGGCCCTGCGCGATATGCAGCAGGGCGGCAGCGACCACCTGGAGGGGGATTTCCCCCAAGAGCTGCGCCCGCTGACCGACAATTTAAATCTATTGATTGAAAACGAGCGGCGACAGCGAGAAAAAACCCGCCACACCCTGGCCGATCTAGCCCACAGTTTGAAAACCCCTTTGGCGGTGCTCAAGGGGCTGAGTCTGGAAAAAGACCCTCTGGCTGCCGGTAAAACCCTGGCGGACCAGGTACAGCGCATGGATAGCATTATCAGTTACCAGTTGCAGCGCGCGGTAACCAGCTCACCAAAATCGATTTTGCGCGGCACCCCGGTGGCGCCGCTGTTGGAAAAGATCCTGGACGCCCTGGAGAAGGTGTATCGCAGCCGACCCAGTGAGGTACACAAGGATTGCGCCAAGCACGCCCTATTTTATGGCGATGAGGGCGATTTGATGGAGCTGCTCGGCAACCTGTTGGACAACGCCTACAAGTACGGCGCAGGTGAGGTATACGTGACTATCGACAATCCCGATGATGGGCGCAAGCTGTCGATTTGTGTCGCCGACAATGGACCAGGCCTCGACGGCAATAAGTGGCGGGAAGTGACCCAACGCGGTGTGCGCGCCGATCAGCAACAACCGGGCCAGGGGATAGGCCTGGCTGTTGTGATGGATATTGTCGAGAGCTATCAGGGGCGAATCCGCGCTGAACCTCTGTCCCAGGGGGGGACGGCAATTACCGTACAGCTGTAATTGCCCCTAAGCGATCACCTTCAACCCGCTCTAATTAGAACCAACTTTCCTGCATATCAAATGGCAAGCTGTTGCCACTTTGCAGCAGCGCGATCCAGGGCTGGATATTGGGAAGTTCCCACTCATGGTAAAAGCGGGCGGTGTGTATCTTGCCGCGGTAGAAATTTGCATCCTCTTCGCT
The DNA here is from genome assembly GCF_041447225.1 of Microbulbifer echini. Classification (NCBI taxonomy): domain Bacteria; kingdom Pseudomonadati; phylum Pseudomonadota; class Gammaproteobacteria; order Cellvibrionales; family Microbulbiferaceae; genus Microbulbifer; species Microbulbifer echini. Next base: position 259,559 of record NZ_JBGMEL010000003.1, read on the forward strand.
TACCGTCCCATCCAGGGCTTTCGCAGCAATGATTGCCTGACGCAGCCAAGTCCAGGCGACCAGAATACAGCCAAAGACATCCAGATACAGGGTGGCATTGCTGAGGCCGCGATCGACATTTTCCTGAAGCTGGGTAAACAGGGCCATACCAGTTTCGTCGAGCTTCTCCAGGGCTGCTTCCAGAGCATTGGCCATGGCAACCAAACATTCCTTGTCACGCGCCTGCATTACCGTATTGCGGATTTCTGCCTGTAGCAGCTGGTAGGCCTGGAAATTTTTGCTCGGCACCTTGCGCGCGAGCAGGTCCAGAGCGTGGATACCTTCAGTGCCTTCGTGAATCGCATTGAGGCGGTTGTCGCGGTACAGCTGCTCGAGGGGGAACTCGCGGATATAACCGGCTCCTCCAAGTACTTGGATTGCCAGCTCATTGGCCTTGAGGCAGTACTTGGATGGCCACGATTTCACTACAGGAGTGATCAGGTCTAACAGAGTCGCGGCGTGTTGGCGCTGCTCTTCGGTAGGTGCACTGTGCTGGTCTTCATACAGTGAGGTCGCGTAAACACTCAGGCCCAGGCCGCCCTCGGCATAGGCCTTTTGCATCAGCAGCATACGGCGCACGTCGGCGTGCTGGATAATCGGAATTTGCTTTGAGGCGGGGTCGCGGTTGGAGGGTAGGCGACCCTGGGGGCGCTCCCTGGCGTATTGCAGGGAATAAACATAGCCTTGATAGCCTAAAACCGAGGCGCCGGCGCCAACGCTGATACGTGCCTCGTTCATCATCTGGAACATGTACTTGAGCCCTTGGTGGGGCTCGCCAATCAAGTAGCCTGTAGCACCCTGATCTTCTCCGAAGCTCAATACCGTAGAGGTGGTATTGCGATAGCCCATTTTGTGCAGTAACCCGGCCAGCTTGACATCGTTGCGCTCACCCACTTGGCCGTGTTCGTCAAGGAGGAATTTGGGAACCAGAAAAAGGGATATTCCTTTGACCCCGGTGGGTGCACCTTTAATTTTTGCCAGTACTAGGTGAACGATATTTTCAGTCAGGGACTGGTCGCCACCGGAAATATACATTTTTTGTCCGCGAATTCGGTAGCTGCCGTCTCCCGTAGGTTCCGCGCTCGTGCGAATATCGGCGAGGGCGGAGCCCTGATCGGGCTCGGTCAGAGCCATGGTGCCGGCGAAGCGGCCATCCATCATTTGGGGTAAGAACTGCCCCTTGAGCGTCTCACTGCCAAATGAGCGAAGCAGATTGGCGGCGCCAATGGTGAGGAAGGGGTAGCTGGCACTGGCGATATTGGCCGCACTGACATAGGCGAGGGCAGTGCGCATGATGATTTCGGGAAGCTGTAAGCCGCCCTCTTCGAAATCGCAGTGGGCCGCGAGAAATCCAGCCTCGGAAAATGCGTCCCAAGACTGTTTGGTCTCCTCGATCAACAGTACCTTTTCCCCATCAAAACTGGGTTCATTGGCATCCCCTTTGGCATTGTGATTGGCGAAAAATTTCTCGGCAATCGTACGCGCGGTTTTCAGTGTTGCATCAAAAATTTCGCGAGAGTGTTCGCTGTAGCGCGGCCTTTGCAGCAGCGCTTCGGTATCGAGAAATTCATAGAGAAAAAATTCGGTATCGCGCTCGTTGAGCAATGGATGGGCCATGCCTACCTCGTAATTTATTTTTATTCAAAATTTACTGACCCGGTAATGGAGACGATGGATTCTTATCGATTTCATTCGCCCAGTGATCGATCCTGTCACATCTATGAGTCGTACTTGTTCGTTAACTGGGTTGCATGCCAGGTCAGTTCACAAGTAAACGCGCCCAGATGTGAAGGGGCAATGACTTTTTGTGTGATCGCACTTGGCGATATGGTGGGAGAGGGTATTCAGGTGTACGGGGTATGCGGTTTAAGCCCTATATTAATGACCTGTTGAGATAGCAGGTTTAATCCGTAGCGTTTTGGTAGGCCGGTGCAGCCCCCTCCGTAGGGCGGGGGATTACTTGATTCCACAGTCCGCGGGCGAGTTCCGAGGGATTCTTTCTACAGCCATCGGCAATCCAGGCCGCAATGGCTTGCGCCACATCAGGCCACTGGATACGCAGAGGAGGGGGGTGGTTTTTAAGCCATGAGCGGATACTGTTGGCGTTGATTGAGCTTACAATCTTGGCTAGGCGCAATTGCGCCAATGCTTTTGCATTGGCCTCCTGCTCAAACTGGTAGGCGAGTGGGCGGCTTAGTATCGGTTTGCCCAAGGATAACGCCTCTGCCAATAATTCAAATCCACTGTTGCAAATCACTGCCCTGGCATTGGCCAAATCTCTCTGGAAGCCTTCAGTGGATGGTGCTTTTATTTCGATATTTTCGGCGGTGGGCAAATTTTCCGGTACGCCGTACACAACAAATTGCCGTTCGATCCTGGATAATTCTTCGAGCATTGGGGTGGGGTGCTCAAATGGCAGGTAAACGAGAATATAGTTTGCGGTGTCGTTTTCAGGTTTGGGTTGTGGGGGGACAATCGGGGGGAGTATAGGATTGCCGAAATGGTGCCAGTGCAGGCCCAGACTCTTATTTGTCGGTGCAAAAATGCGCAGAACGGTATGAAACAGCCAATTAAATCTGGGCATAGGGATAGGGTAGAGAAAAGCGTATTGGTGACCAATTCCTACGCTGGGTTTTTTACGCATTTTGGCCGCCCAGGCAGTAACGGGTTCGTAGTCGCTAATCACCAGATCAAACTCGTTGAGGGGGAGTTCACGAACATCTTTAATGAAGCGGCGAATCTTCAGTTGGGCAAGAGTGGTAAAACTTTTTAGGCGGCCTTCGCTGTGTACAATGGTCATTCCCTCGCGCCACCAAAACTGCCCAAACAACTCCATGCCAAATAAGTTTTCCTTTGGCCGCCCAGAAAATAACCACTGGATTTTGATTTCTGGATACTGCTGTAATGCTTTGGCCAGGGTGCGTGAGCGGGCAATGTGTCCATTACCTGTAGCCTGCACGCCGTAAAGTATTTTCATAAAAAAACTGCGCCCATGGCTAATGCAACACAGCTACCGAGGATGGCCCCGGCAAAAATATCAGAGGGAAAATGAACCCCAAGACCTACTCTTGCAGCACCGACACCTGTGGCCCAGATGAACCCCAGTCCCCATATTGGGCTGACTTGATGAGTCATATATGTAATGAAAAGAAAGGCTGCTGAGGTATGCCCAGACGGCAGGCTGAAGCGGTCGTGGGCGATTATAATTGGACGCATGCCGGGAATAGCCTGGGGTGGGCGTCTGCGACGGGTAGTGTTTTTAATGGTCCAATACAGAGAGCGTTCCACTGCCAGCGCAGAACAAGCGACAATAAAAAGCTGGATGGCCGCATTGGCAATGACATAACTGACCAGAACCACGACCGTGAGCCAGCCGTCGCCAGACTTGGATAGCCACAGATACCTTTTTCGTGAAGTCGGGCGTGCCGCCCGTTCCGTCAGGTACAGGACCAGGGACACATCAATACTCTTCAGGTTCATGGATAAGTCTCGCATCCCGCAAACTTAAGAATTGATTATTGCACGGAGTTGACCAAATGATGTCGCAATTGTGAAATCTCCAAATAGAGATTTTTTACGACGTTTAAGCGATTTATTAAAATTTGGCAGAAAATTCTTAATGGCGAGTTTCTAGTGGGAGTGGGAGACAGGTTTGGTCAGTGAGACAAAAGGAGCAACTTAGTTGCTCCTTGCGCCACGGCAAAATAGAAATACAGGAAACAGGGGAATTATCGATTAAGCGATTTTGATGTCGATCGCACTGGAGCCCGGCAAACTTTCTACAAGTTTGGGGCCGCAGAGTTTGGATGGAGTGAAATAGCCGCCTTCGCCTCGGTAGTCGAGCAGGTATTGCATGACCGAGAGAGAGCCGGAGACGGTAACATCGTAGCCATTCGCCGTTGTGACGCGCCCCACTTTGCGCTCACCGCGTCGGTCATTGCGGACCTCCCCCCAGACCCAGGTCTTTTGACCTGCGCGAAGCTCTTCAGTGGGCCCCTGAACAGACCTGCCTACCTTGGACTTCAGCCAATTTTGCAACCAGCGGCTACGCAGGAGCCAGCGAAATCCATTCAGGTGTTTTAGCTTCTTGGCCCGCGCCGGACTCATTGGAATATAGGCCTCTATATTTTGGATACCGGTTGAATGGTAAGCCGTGGAAATATCGCCCCAGGGAATCGCCACGGCAAACTTGTCGCCCCTGCCAAAGTCGATGCGACGGGTTAGCTGGCCATGGCCGATAGTCTCAATTTTACCGTTGCGCCGAATGGCACCGCCTATCCCCAGGCTTTCGATAGAAGTCTTGGCTGTACCGGGACTCAACTTGGAGTCTGAATCAAAGCCTAGAGTCAGGTGCGTAGCCGATGGCAAGGCGTTGTGTAATGCCGCCGCCAAGCAGTCCGTGGGAATTACATCAAAACCTGTGCCTGGGCACAGCACTATCCCGGCCGTTTTGGCCGCGCCGTCCAGCCTTTGAGCAGCTTCGTAAACGTCGATTTCGCCGGTGATGTCCTGGTAGTGAGTGCGGCTGTTGAGGCAGGCCCGCATCATGGGTTCGGCTGTCGTAGAAAATGGGCCGGCACAGTGGATGACCAGATATATATCCTGCAGGCTGCGCTCCAGGATTTCTGCAGTATCCAGGTCAATGGCCATGGCTGGCAGGTTCAATGCATCCGCCAGGGGCTGTAGCTTTTGGGCATTGCGCCCCGCCAGAATTGGGCGGAACCCCTGGGCTACGGCTTGGCGCGCGATCAGCTCGCCGGTATAGCCATAGGCGCCATAGATCATAATGTTTTTATTGTTCACCGGAGGTCCTTGTGGAGTCTAGGGCTGATGGATTGTGCAGGACGCGCCTGTTCCTCTACCCGATGTTTTTTATACTTGCCGATGGAGCTTTACCGGGGTTTATTGCCCAGGGGTACAGCGGGTCGGGTTTATATCGGCTAGAAGGCTTTTTCGAGTTTGAAGCGGGGTAGGGTGCAGCCATTCTGATCCAGAGTTTCGGTAAACATGCTCAATGGCCTCGCCGATAGTACATATTCACCATAAAGGGCGCGGTATATAACTAGCTGTTCATCGGTCTCGCTGTGGGTAGCCGTGTGCAGGACTTCGTAAAGATTGCCTTTGTAGTGACGATATAGGCCGGGTTTCATGGCTAAAAATTAACTCAAGTGGTGCGGGGATAGCTGCAGCTGTTCGACTCGGCGGCCGTGGAGAACTGCCACACCGGAATAGCGGTGTTCCCCGGTGGAAGTAAATTCAAATTCATAGTGACGCTGCAGGCTGATCTGACCTCGCCGGTCACGCTTCAAGCGTGTGCGCATTAGCAAGACGGTATCGTCGAGCAGCTGCACGCCCAATTGTTTGCAGTGATTGGACGCTGCGCGCTTTACCTGTTCTTTTGCCGCCATATTCGCCCAGATATACCAAGCCGCAGCTGCCAATAACAGGAACCAAAGAAGATCGCCAGGTGAGTAGTACATTGTTCTACAGTTGCTATGATCGCGTTGCGCAAGAATAACATTGAAGGGGTAGGGATGTCTGGCACCATAATGATTACAGGCTGTAATCGTGGCATAGGTCTCGAGTTAGCCAGCCAATTTGCCCAGGATGGGTGGCGTGTATTTGCCTGCTGTAGGGATCTCAAGAAAGCAGAGGATCTCCAGTCACTACAGGCGGAGTTTCCTCGGGTACAGCCACTTCAACTGGATGTGACCGACTATGACCAAATGATCTCGCTCGGCAAGGCTTTGCATGGGGAGCCAATCGATATTCTCCTCAATAATGCCGGCTATTACGGTCCAAAGGGCACCAGCTTTGGACAGGTGGATCGCGAGGAATGGCGCCGTGTGCTGGAGTCGAACACGATCGCCCCCTACATGATGGCGGAAACCTTCTGTGACAATGTGGCGGCCAGTGAGCACAAGCTGATGGCCATGATGAGTAGCAAGGTGGGCAGCATTGCCGATAACCGCTCTGGTGGCGGCTATATCTATCGAAGCTCAAAGACGGCCCTTAATCAGGTTGTTAAAAGCCTATCGATCGATCTTAAAGAGCGGGGAATTGCGGTGTTGGCCCTGCACCCCGGCTGGGTGCAAACTGCGATGGGGGGCCCCGGAGCCTTGATCTCAGCGGCGCAAAGTACAAAAGCGCTGAAAAAAATTCTAGTTGGTGCGGATCTGGGGAAAAGCGGTCATTTTTACAACTATGATGGCAGCGAAATTCCCTGGTAACTCGGCAGTCGATACTTCAATGCAGATATTCTAGACGACTCATTTAACAAGACGCTATTTCCCGGAGGGGAGAGGGGGCGTTCTACCTTTTGCAAGATTGGGCAAGGATATGGAAGAAGTCTAATACCTGCTGATCGCCTAGCCGCGGGAAAATACATCCATTGCTAGGGTAACTCCCTAGGTCTATCCCCCCGTTCATGGTCTTAAGTGTGGCGAAAAAACATTTGAGTCGAGGAATGGTTGGTCAGTATCAAGTGCAGTGGAGACAGGCTGAAATCAATGAGCGGTGAAATAAAAGGCTATAGAAACCAAAGTGTGCCCTCCCAGCAACGCTTTATAACCGGTTCCCGTATGGTGCTGAGTGGGTTTCTGGCGGTTGCTGTGGCCTCTCTGGTGGATCTACCCGCTTGGGTGGCGGTACTGGGCGCTACTGCCTATTTTGCCAGGGGATCGAGCCTGCGTGCGGGCAGTTATAATCTGGCCTGTACGGTGACCGGCCTTGGACTCGGTTTCGTTGTTCAGGCGGTGATTGCAAAGTGGCCGTTAGAGCTGACCTTGCTGTCTCTGCCACTGGCTCTTTTGTTTTCAGCGGTTGGGGCCTGGGCAATGGGATTGGTGACAGGGATAAGTAATATTGCCAGCTATGCAATTGGTATCCTGATTGCTTTTGCAGCGCCACTGCCAATCTCTCTGGATAGTTATTTCTTACTTATCGCCGCTTCTGCAGTAGGTGCCATTTCGGCTGGTCTGGCTGATTATTTCTGGCCAGGGAGGTCGGCTATCTCCTGCTAATTTGAGGTGGAATACACCGGGCAAATAACGTTCTCCGTATTATCTTTGCGTGAAATATTTCTTAGAGGTATCAGTCATGTTTAAGCGCATCTTGTTCTTAGGGGCTTTGGCATTTGTAAGTGCACTGGCATTTACCGATCCAGTGGTTCCAAATTCTGGCGAGGATTCTGAGCTGGAGTACCTTTTGTATTCTGCGACACTCTAAATTTATGGTTTAGCTGGTCGGTAATTTTCGCAACAATGCACATGGGGGTGCGGTATGGAAACAACATATTGGCATGAGAAATGGAAGAGAAATGATATTGGTTTTCATGAGGCCAGCGGAAATTCCCTGCTGTCGGAATTTTTTGCCGAGCTCTCTTTGTCAAAAGGTGACCGGGTGTTTATCCCGCTCTGTGGCAAGACTCGGGATATTGCCTGGTTATTATCTCGTGGCTATGGAGTTGTTGGTGCCGAATTAAGCGAGCTGGCGGTACAGCAGCTTTTCATGGAGCTGGAATTAATACCCGAAATTGAGCAGGCCGGAGAGCTTAAGCGCTATTGGGCGAAAAATATTGAAATTTTTGTCGGCGACATTTTTGACTTAACTGAGAAACATTTGCGCGATGTCTCTGCCATTTATGACCGGGCAGCCTTGGTCGCATTGCCTGCGGATATTCGTCAACGGTATACACAGCACCTTATGGCGGTCACTAAAGTGGTTCCGCAGCTACTGATATCCTTTGAATATGAGCAGTCCCAGTTAAGCGGCCCACCCTTTTCGATCAGTTCCCGCGAAATTTATGATCATTACAATGCAAATTACCATGTGAAAAAGTTGGCTTCCCGAGATGTGCTCGGTGGTTTGAAAGGCCTGGTACCCGCTCAGGAAGTAGCCTGGTTACTCTCTAGGCGATAAGTGATTGAAGTTCATGGTGAACTATAGCGCAGAGACCGGTTAGCTGGGGAGTTGCGGTAACGCTTGAGTCCCGGCGATAAGCGCTTCCTTTTTTTGTTTAGGCCACTTCTTGATCGCTATTTCCAGCTTCAATGCCGTTGATTTGTTTTGCGTTTGTGCTTGGTATTCTAAGGTGAGAGGCCCTTTTCCGCGAAGGGCCTTGGCGGCCTTGGGGCCACCGGTACTGTGCTCGGCAAAGCGTCGTTGAATGTCTCTGGTAATTCCGGTGTAGAGGGAGCCATTTGCGGTGCGGATTAAATAAACAAACCAAGTATTCATTAAATTATTTTCAGATGACAACTTGCCGAGGCGTTATAGCTCATTAAAAAAGACACTGCTGCTCTCCAGCCTGAGGTGGTGGATCAAATTGGCTGCAATCTAAAAGTAGGCGTCGGTGATTTAAGCCCAGTTTCCTGATGGCGACAATAAAACGTTGGCGCAGCAGTTGGGCGAAAACCCCAGTACCCTGGCGCCGCTGGGAAAAATCACTTTGATAATCCTGCCCGCCTCGGCTCTGCTGTATCAAACTCATGACATGGTCAGCTCTGTGCGGGTAGTGTATCGCGAGCCACTCGCGAAAAAGTGGTGCCACTTCATAGGGGAGGCGTAGCAATATATAGGCCGCCCGTTCAGCACCCGATTCTCTCCCGGATTTTAAGATGGCCTCTAGTTCACAGTCATTGAGAGCTGGAATCATCGGCGCGGCAAGTACCGCCGTGGGTATCCCGTTTTCACTCAATGCTCCAATCGTGCGCAGACGCGCCTTGGGTCCGGCGGTACGTGGCTCCAGCTTCCTTTTTAAGTCATTGTCTAATGTTGTCACACTCACTGCTACTTGAGCGAGGTTATCCTGGGCCATTTCAGCAAGGATAGGGAGATCCCGTAAAATTAACTGGCTTTTAGTGATAATGGTTACTGGTTGGCGAAACTTTTGCATCACTTCTAGCAGTGTACGAGTTATCCCCTTTTCTTTTTCTAGGGGCTGGTAGGGGTCGGTATTCGCTCCCAAGGCGATAGGGCTGCAGACATAGTTCGGCTTGCGCAGGGCCTTCTCCAGCAATTCCGCCGCGTTTGGCTTAAAAAAGATCTTGGTTTCAAAATCCAGGCCGGGAGATAGGTCCATATAAGCGTGGGCCGGCCTGGCATAGCAATAAACACAACCGTGCTCACAACCCCGATAGGGATTGATAGACTGGGTAAAGGGGATATCTGGTGACTGATTGGTTGCGATAATTGACTTTGCTTTTTCTTCAATTGAAGTCGTCAGCAGTTGTTCCAGAGGTTCTGCTTCAGTTTGCCAGCCATCGCTTTCACGAGTGCTCGAGTGTTCGGCAAAGCGGCCGGTGATATTACTGGCTGCGCCGCGTCCCTTGTAAAAGGGTTGTGGTTTGTCGGGCTCTCTACGTTTCATTGCGACTTAATGGGCTGTATGTTTGTACAGTTTACGATTTCATCTCGATACAAAGCAATGGGCTAGTTATCTTTATGATGGTCTGGACTGGGTAGTCACTGGCAGGCAGATTACGCCGAGCGACAGAGCACTTGCTTCCAGTGTTCGGCATACGGCCTTACGGACCCCTCAATAGGACTGGCTGCCAGCGGTTGGCTAGCGGTGTGTATGCCCTAGGTTCAGCTTATAAGGCGGCTACGGAATTGTATTTGGGGGGTATTGTGAGACCTGGTCGTTCATCATCCCAGATCATATTAACGATCTTCCAGGAGCGACCGTCATTGTAGAGCTGGATACTGTTGATTCCTCTCTTGATAAACTGGGTTTTATCGCTATCTCTCCAGGCCTCATACGTACTAAAGGCGTGGGCAATATTGCCAAAAGACTCGATGACACTGTGAGTCTCGACCTCATAGAAAGCCGCTCCTTGTACCAACTGCTGAAAATTTTCAGGGTAATCCTGAATATCCATAACCAGTGCCTGAGGATTACCTTGACGGTCCACTGAAGTGCGGATCATCTTGGCATAGGGAGTAAATAATTCCAGTTGCTCCTGCCAGTTACGCTTAAAATATTCTGGGCCAGAGACTAAATCATAAAGCTGCGTGAGGAGTGCCTTTATTTTCTTTTCTGAATTCATAGAGAGTCCCTTGTCGGGGTGAATTTGTGATTCGCAAAAGCTTTACAAAGTAAATATCAGGGCTTTAAATAGCCTGTCTCGTTAAATTTTATTGTTTCTATTAACGCGTTGAGCCGAATTGATCGGCTCATAGGAAAGCCTGGATGGAATTTTACCGCTCCCACGGATTTTTTGCCAGTGAGCAGATGTATCGTTGATGGTCCAAGAATGGACTTTAGAGGTCTTATGTTTAAGGGGTACAGAGGTTTCTGACATCTGCTCACTTTGGGACGGTGTCTCAAATCCTATGCTCTCAGGATGAGCAGAATCTTTTTTTGAAGCATTGCGTATATCGGATAGTACCTTTTCAATCCCCCTGTTATTCTCGGAGGTAAGTATGTGGGGGCAAAGATTAAGTGAGGTTGCTTACAAAAATTTTAGGTGTGATATCTACGATATTGTTCGATGAAAATTTGTTAGTGAATTTTGTGGTGTGTTTTTCCGTTTGGGTTTTTTGATGAAGGTGAAAGCTGGTACAGAATATTAAGTTTGATGGCTGATCAATTCCTTCAGTTTGACTTCCTTACTGGTCATTGTTGGCGGTATTGTTGTCAGGGGTTAAAGTTGCTGAAAATTTATATTCATTTTTTTTAGAGTTAATCGCCCTGTAGCGGTATCCTATTTTTCTGAAATATTAAAAACTATAAGGGTTAAGTATGTCTTTGCTATTAGCTATGTTTGGTTTCTCTTTGACGATGTCAATCACGCCGGGACCTGTTAATATGGTTATCATCTCATCGGGTGTACAGCATGGTTTTGCTCGTACTATTCCATTTGTATCTGGGGCAACAATAGGTTTCACTTTGTTGCTTGCTGCCATTGGTTTTGGTTTTTATCAGTTGTTGGATAGCTACCCCCAAATTTTGCACTTCCTCGCAGTTGCTGGGTGCGCGTATGTCATCTATATGGGTTATAAGATAGCCTCTGCGCCCACGGATAAGATTGATGTTGCTGAAAGATCGCTACCCCGCTTCTATGAGGGTTTTCTCTTGCAGTGGTTAAACCCAAAAGCTTGGGTAGCCTGCGTATCTGGGGTTGCCTTATTCTCCAGTCCGCATAATCAGTCAAGCCTTCTTTATTTTGTGCTTATATACTTTTTTGTTTGTTATCTGTCCCTGGCTCTTTGGGCTTTTGCTGGAGATAAAATTCGCCTGTTTTTGAATGGTGAGTTCTCACTCAAAGTATTTAATCTGGCGATGGGGCTACTGCTAATATTGTGTGCTGCTTACCTGATGTATTCACATGTTTTAGGGGCCTAAACGTTTCTGCTATTAATAATTTTTAGGTGTTTAATGACTGGCTATCACACCAGGTTCAGTTTGCATGCTTTGATGTTCTTGTCATTGTCAGTAATGTTGTCTGTGTGATGTGTCATCATGTGTGGTTGTTTCTGTGAAATTCATGCCGTTCACACGAGAAGTTGGCAGAAATGAGGCTCTATCCATTGAATTGACTGATAGGTCTAATGGCGCTGTTCAGGGGGTTGCATTTTTTCGAGTATGTATGCCTGTTAATGTGAGTTTAATAAAGCAGGCGTTTTCATTTGTGCATCAATTACACCCGATGCTCCGGGCGCGTGTAGAAAGGGGGATGCATCTACAGTGGCGGTGTGACGTTGATTTTAGCTCGATAGAATTTGATGTCCGTATTCTCGATGGCACTTTGGACTTCGAAAGGGAGTTCTATCTCCAGGGAATCCACCCAGTAATTCTGGAGAAAATGTCGTACAGAGTTACTATCTATGTAAACTCTTCGGGGCAAGTGGCCTGGATAGCTGTCACTGTTAATCATGCTGCAATGGATGCAATATCTATTGTGATTTTGTTTCGTTATCTAGATGATTACTTAAAGGGTAAGCTTTGCACACCCTCTAAATCACTTCCGTTTCTGCAGGCAGTCGAGCAATATTTGTATAAAGGTGGGCAAGAAAAAAAGATACCCCTCCCTGTTGCAGAAGAAGTTCCTGTGCCGTGGTTAGTTGAAAAGCCTGCTGCTGCACCTCAACGGGTGGGGATGGCAACTTATAGGAAAATACCTGCTGAGTCGATCGTAAGGTTACATGATCTCGCAAAAAAACATAGGGTAAAACTTGCAGCCCTGTATAGCGCCGTGGCGATTTATGCTGGAAAATGTCTTCCTAATAGTGGTCTTTGGAATGATATTTTATTGCCGGTAAATATACGTAGCCTCTGTAATCCGCCCATCAGTTTTGATGTTATTGGCGAATATATTTCTTTCGTAGACTTGGTGGTGTCACCCGATCTGTGTTGTAAAAGTGTGATGTCACTAGCTTCATTGTTGCAAGATAAATTATCTTTTATTTTAAGGCGAGAGAGCTTGCGCTTGGCCGAGCAAAGGCCTGAATATAAGTTGGCTGAAATCATAGAAAAAGCAGATTTTTACGCAGCTAAAAAACCAAATTTTGTCTCCGGGATATGTATTTCTGATGTTGGTTGTTTAGAATCTCTGGTGGGTGAGCTTACTTTTTTCGATTTAAGAGTCGCTATGACGGTTCAAACTCATGGCGCACATCCAATGATGATAGCTACGGAGACTACAAAAAGTGAAAGCATTTTTTCTTTTGGCTATTGTGAACCACTCACCAGTAGAGAAAGTGCTTTGTGTTTTATAAGTCACTTTATGGGAATGCTAAATTCGCTCCAATTTGACAGTTAGTCTCGTTGGTTCGGTTAGCTCTCTCTATACTATTTAATTCGTTGTCGATACCTGAAAACACGGCAAAGAAAACTTATGCAGTACAAGCCCTTTTCACGTCCTCTGGGATACCAGGAGGCATTATTTACTGAGTTGACTAGATGGTCTTGCGGTGGGGTTCAGTTGCTCTCCTTTGTCAGGATCTGTGAGTCCCTGAAGGTCGAGGTATTGCAAAGGGCTTTTGCGCTACTGCATGGTATGCATCCGATGCTGCAGGCGCGCGTTGTAAGGGGGGATTCTCTTTTTTGGCGCTTTGATGTAGATTTTGCAAGCGTTCCATTTGAGATTCAGGTGCTAAAAAAGCCGTTTAATTTTGGAAAAGAATATTCTCTACTTGGTAATAAAAAAATTCAGGTGGATAAATATTCTTATCGAGTTCGTCTTTTTAGTAATAGCGATGGTTTAGTGGAGTGGGCGGCCGTGTTGACTAATCATGCCGCAATTGATGGGCGCTCCATTATGATAATGTTTTGTTATTTAGATTTTTTTATCCAAGATGGATTTAAGACTAAGTTGAACCCCTTGCCTATGTACAGCGGGGTCACTGATCACTTGAAGGCAGCGGGACAAATTGGCCGGGAGGTTTTACTATACCATAAACAGGGGCTGACCTTGTGGCCAGTGGAATCCCCGGCCCCCGCATCTAAACGTCGTAGTCAGGCGACTTATCGAGAACGGTCACCTGCGCTGTTGCAGTCGCTATCCTTATATGGAAAAGCTCATGAAATTAACTTGAGTGCGTTGCTCTGTGCAGTGGCTGTAAAGGCCTCGAGGGTATTGCCGGTCTATCATCCCTGGGTTGAAGTTGTATTTCCCGTTGATGCCCGGAAATTGTGCCAGCCAAAAGTTGGCTTGGATACGGTGGGCTGCTTTTCTGCAGTCATGACGCTGGAGCTAGCCCCAGAGATATTACAGGTTGACTTAATTGTGCTAGCCAAATGGATTCAGCAACAGCTGAACAAGCGAGTTATGGAAAGGGAATCACATGCCTTTGATTTGAAGATAGATTATAAGCTGCAAACCATTACTGATATGGCAAAAGAGTATGCGAAAAAGAAAGCGTATTTCCCTTCGGGGATTTGCGTTTCAAATGTGGGGAGTATGCGTACTCTTGCCAGTGATCTAAAGTATTTTGAGATTGAGGCAGGTATGTTGATTCAAAATCATGGGACGCATCCGATAATGGTGATTACTTATTCAACCACTCGTCGTTCAGTATTTGTGTTTGGTTATTGCGAGCCCTTAATGAGTAAAAAAAGCGCTCTGCTTTATGTGGAGCGCTATATGGATTTATTGAAGTCTCTGCTGGGTGATGTTTCATAAGGTGCTTGATTGGATCTCTCCGAATTCATAGAAAGCGCGCAGTAAGCCTGAAAGCTTACCTGGTGGCATTTTCAGTGGGAGTCATGCTTGATTTTTTATGAGCCGAGCTGAACTAAATTGATCGTTTGGTCATGTTGGCCACTGCTTTATTGCCGTGCAAATCCTCTTTGTTTCCTATACTGATTCTGTAGCCAGTCAGCCCTACTGACTGGCCCTGATAGGCGCCTCAACTTTTGACCAAAGGTCCGACGAGGCAAATGCTTGAGCCCCAAGAGAAACATTATGATCAGTTGGCCACATATAGGTTCTTGGAAAACTGTAGTACCTGATTTGAACTACCGTAGAGTGTGCATTGACGGCTCGGGTTGCGAATTTTAAACACGTTTTTTGGGATAAGATATTGAGAGATGCTGAGGAGAAAGGGGCGGCGGGTCCGGTAGTTCTAATTTCCAGGATATAGAAATTTCCTGGTCATTGTCTGGGAGCATATTAGTGCACGAAGTAGTCACTACTGTAGGTCAGGCGCTTTACCTAGCGGTGGCGGCAGTGTTGGGGCTGGGCATCGCTCGGATACTACGGATCGATAATACCCTCGGCTGCCTGTTAGCGGGTGTTCTGGCTGCTTTCCTGCTCCCAGTGATTGACTATGACACGGGTTTACGTGCGAATAGTCTGAGGGAGTTGGTCTTTTTTGTGATTCTCCCGGTTTTGATTTTTGAGTCAGCCTGGCAATTGGAACCAAAAATCTTAAAGCGCTGGATAGGGGCGATCACACTGTTTTCCACTTTGGGATTGGTGGTTTGTGCTTTTCTAATCGCCGCAATTACTTATTATGGCATTGGTCATCCAGAGGGGTTTCCCTGGTTGGCGGCACTGTTGACCGGGGCAATATTGGCTGCGACCGATCCAGTATCGGTGGTCAATAAGCTACGCCAGGAAAAGACAGGTGACGATCTACTGACTCTGGTGGAGGGCGAAAGCCTTTTCAATGATGCGGCGGCAGTAGTGGTCTATTCGCTGGTTTTGGGGTTGGCTACTTACTCGATCGTGGAGGGCTCAGCTGCCAGTGGCGAGGCTCCAGCATTGGGTGTCGTTGCGATTACTGTATATTTTTGCAAAATATTTTTTGGTGGCGTTGCGGTTGGCTTGGTCCTTGGGCTAATTACCACTTTGATTATTTTATTTCTACGCTCTCCCAGTGCGGCATTAATGACACTGGTACTTGCTGCTTTTGGTAGTTTTTACCTGGCGGAGAGTGTTCTACAAGTATCCGGTATTATCTCTGTCATGATTTGTGCCATAGTAACTCGCACCTGCCTGCGCAAGCAAAGCAAAACCTATCTGGCTGATGCGGAACCTACCTGGGAATGGCTCGGATTACTATTCACCGCCATTATCTTTGTCATCATGGGCTTGGTCATTACCTTTGAGATGTTTACGCATCAATGGCTGGCTATGTTGATTGCCACAGCTGCTGCACTCGGCGCACGAGCTCTGTCGGTGGTGCTGGTAGCCCCACTAACCCGATTTGTTGGTCCGCCAATACCGAAGTCCTGGCGGCTCCTGATGAGCTGGGGCGGTTTGCGCGGCGTTATCGCTGTGGCCTTGGTACTCTCTCTTCCGGTTGAACTGCCTTATTGGTGGACGATTCAATCTATGGTGTTTGGTGTTGTACTCTTTTCCCTGTTAGTGCAAGGGACTACCAGCGGACGTCTGATCAGAAAATTAGAGCTTTAAGGTTTACTAATTGACTCTGGGTAGTGATACACGAACCGTGAGGTGAAACGCCATCGAATAGGGAGCCTTTCTTTTCTGCCTAGCACTGCGACTACGATTCAGAGGTTCTTTAAACGGTTACGGCTGGTTAGTCCCCCCTTAAAATCACACATGAAGCACGGCTAAATTACTGATTGGCAATAATTACGGGGTTGTCCAGTGCCAGCCATATGGCTACAGAGAGCAAGCTTATAGAGAAAAATGTACTCTGTATTTTCTGGCTGGTTGTATTGGTGGCTAGCTTTGCAAGGGTGCCACCAAATACTATCCATCCGAGGTGTGTGGATATATTCAGGGCAGTCATCATTCCGATAAGAATTAAAATCGTTGTGCTAGATTCGTGCTCAAGATTCGGTGCAAATATCGAAAACATTGTGAAGACAATGATCCATCCCTTCACGTTCAAGACTTGAATGAGTATTCCATTCCAGATGGAAATTGTTGGTTTTTTGGTGTGGTTTTTTAGGGGAGAAGGTCTGGCGAAATGATAAGCCAAATAGAGTAAGTAAATGACGCCACCAATCTGGAGTATACGCAGGGCGATTGGGTAATGGGCAAGCCATCCCATTAAGCCAAATCCCACGAGGAATCCTTTTAAAACAAATACCAGATCAATACCTGCCAATAAGGGCAGGGATCTTTTAACACCAAGACTGGCGCCGGCGGCGGCGAAGGTGACGTTAGCGGGACCAGGGCTAAAGATAAGGGGAAACATCACTGCTAGCCAAGTTAGTACAAACTCCAAATTCATAAGATTTTCCTGTGCGACGTCATTGGAGAGGGCCAGACTGCGTGATTGATACTGGATCCCCCTTGTGGCGTTAATTATTCATGCAATAAACCACTAGGTTATTGGGTCAATTTGGCACAAGAGTGTCTTGTGCCCATTTTGGACCGGTGTTAATGAAGTCACTGAGGTTTCACCGACTTCTTTGTCAATTTAATAACCTGGGCGTGGAGAAGAAAATCTTAAGTCGTCGAGGGAGAAGGGTCTTGTATAAAATTGCACTACATCGATTGGATATAGCGGCCTGGAGTGATACCGAAGGCTTTCTTGAAGTTACGAGTCAAATGGCTCTGGTCAAAGAAACCACAGTCAATGGCCACTTCGGCGGAGTTTCCGCCGGCCTGAAATAGAGTACGGGCTTGTTGGGTTTTTAATAGGATCAAGAACTGGTGAGGAGTGATGCCAAATTGCCGGTTAAAGCTTCGAATCAGTTGGTAGCGACTCACATCGGTGTAATGGCACAATTCATCGAGTGTGACATTGCGTTGCCAGTTCTCTCGTAAGTAAGCCTTAGCTAGTGAGGGAGCCCGCTTATCCTTTACACTTTTAGGCTGAAATTTTTGATCGCCGTGTCGGGTAAAAATCTGGGTGATAGCGATAGTTAACAAACTGTCCGATGCAAGGGCAAGTGACTCTTCCTCCAGGCTGCGGTGCAGTTGATCAAATAGCGAAAAGAGTTGGGGATCATAAATATTTGGTCCCCTTAAAAATGGAGTGGGGGCCAGACCGAAACCGTTGTGCTCCTGCAATATCTGTTCAATGAGCCCTGTATCGAAATAAAACATTCGATAGTGCCAGCCGTGATCACTGCCAGAGAAGCCGGTATGAACTTCGCTGGGATTGATCGCAACGATGCTTCCCTGGGGCAGGATCGCGGTTTCACCGCGATAATCTAATTGTTCCGCTCCGGCCTGGATAATGCCGATGGCAAGTTCGTCGTGCCAATGCTTACCGAAGCAGAACTGGTGAAAATAGGCATGGAAAAGCTCAATACCTGGGTAATCAACGTTTCGCCAGACTTTGGAAAACTCCTTTTGCATCTTAACTCCTGTACATCCCTGAGGCGTGGGGCCTTGAATGAGGGTGTTAAAAGATACCGTTAAGTAATGTAGAAACGCAAAAACTTTAGATTCGCTTGCTCTAGGGGGAATGGCGTGAGGGTGGAGAGGGAGTGGAGAATGCGCAGAGAAAATAAGAAGAGAGCTGCGAGTTGCCCCGCAGCTTAGGCCGGATTATTTCCAGTTAAGAATCACCTTGCCGGATTCCCCTGAGCCCATGGTATCGAAGCCCTTCTGGAAGTCATCGATAGGGAATTGATGGGTGATGATTGGGGTCAGGTCTAGGCCAGACTGAATTAGGCTGGCCATTTTGTACCAGGTCTCGAACATTTCACGTCCGTAGATTCCCTTAATAATCAGGCCTTTGAAGATCACCTGGCTCCAGTCGATGGCCATTTCACCGGCAGGAATGCCGAGCATGGCGATCTTGCCTCCGTGGTTCATGGCGCCGAGCATATCGCGGAAGGCAACCGGCACACCGGACATTTCCAGTCCCACATCGAAGCCTTCGCTCATACCCAGCTCGGCCATCACATCGCCAAGGCTTTCCTTGGCCACATTGACGGCGCGGGTAGCGCCCATCTTACGCGCCAAGTCTAGGCGGTATTCGTTGATATCGGTAATTACCACATGGCGCGCCCCCACATGTTTGGCCACCGCGGCGGCCATAATGCCGATGGGGCCGGCGCCGGTAATCAGTACGTCTTCGCCCACCAGGTCGAAAGAGAGCGCGGTATGCACGGCATTACCGAGGGGGTCGAAGATGGAGGCCAGCTCGTCAGAGATATTATCTGGGATCTTGAAGGCGTTTAATGCGGGAATAACCAGATATTCGGCAAAGGCGCCCTGGCGGTCCACACCCACACCGTACGTGTTGCGGCATAGATGGCGGCGTCCGGCGCGGCAGTTGCGGCAGTGGCCGCAGGTGATATGGCCTTCGCCGGAAACGCGATCGCCCACTTTGAAGCCGGCGACTTCCTGACCCATACCGACCACCTCACCTACATATTCGTGCCCCACCACCATGGGGACCGGGATGGTTTTTTGCGACCACTCATCCCAATTATAAATATGCATATCGGTGCCGCAGATAGCGGTTTTATGGATTTTGATCAACAGGTCGTTGTGGCCCGGTTCGGGCATTTCTACATCGGTGAGCCAGATGCCCACTTCGGACTTTAGTTTTGAGAGTGCTTTCATTGTCATTCAAACTGCAAATGCAAGGACGCCCTTAACAGAGAACCCTGTCGTCAGGCATCTATGCGATCAATTGGGGATTAAATAATGTTCAGTTCGCGGCCCACTTCGATAAAGGCGTCGATGCATTGATCGAGCTGCTCGCGGGTGTGGGCTGCGGACATCTGGGTGCGGATGCGGGCCTGGCCTTTAGGCACTACGGGGTAGAAGAAGCCCACAACGTAGATACCGCGCTCCAGCATCTTGTCAGCCATCTTCTGTGCCAGGGCGGCCTCACCGATCATCACCGGAATAATCGGGTGATCCGCGCCGGCCAGGGTGAAGCCGGCCGCAGTCATACGTTCGCGGAAGTAGGCGGAATTATCGCGCAGCTTCTGCCGCAACTCGGCGCCGTCCATCAGCATATCCAGCACTCTCAGTGAGGCGGTAACGATAGCGGGAGCTACGGAATTGGAGAACAGGTAGGGGCGTGAGCGCTGGCGCAGGAGATCGATAATCTCTTTGCGCCCGGAGGTGAAGCCCCCGGAAGCGCCACCCAGGGCCTTGCCCAGCGTGCCGGTAATAATATCGATGCGATCGATCACGCCACAGTATTCATGGGTGCCGCGGCCATTCTGGCCGAGGAAGCCCACTGCGTGGGAGTCGTCCACCATCACCAGGGCGTTGTAGCGGTCGGCCAGGTCGCACAGGGCTTCCAGGTTGGCGATCACACCGTCCATGGAGAAGACGCCATCGGTGGCGATCAGCTTGGTCTTGGCACCTGCGGCATCGGCCGCCTGCAACTGTTTCTCAAGATCCGCCATGTTGTTGTTGGCGTAGCGATAGCGCTTGGCCTTGCAAAGGCGCACGCCGTCGATAATGGAGGCGTGATTGAGGGCGTCGGAGATAATCGCATCTTCCGGGCCGAGCAGGGTTTCGAACAGGCCGCCATTGGCATCGAAGCAGGAGGTGTAGAGGATGGTGTCTTCGGTATGAAGGAATTCCGACAGGCGTGATTCCAGAGCCTTGTGAATGTCCTGAGTACCGCAGATAAAGCGCACCGAGGCCATGCCGAAGCCGTATTGGTCCAGGCCTTCTTTGGCGGCTTTGATCAGGTCCGGGTGGTTGGCCAGCCCCAAGTAGTTATTGGCGCAAAAGTTCAATACCTGGGTGTCGTTGTTCACCTGGATCTCGGCGGCCTGCTGGGAGGTAATAATTCGCTCGCGCTTGTAGAGGCCGTCGGCGTCGATTTGTTTCAGCTCATCGCGCAGGTGCTCAAAGAATTGTTCTGGCTTGGACATGATGTTGTTTTTAGCTCCTGTCGGGTGCTCGTGGCACTGGTGTATCTGGCGCGAAACAAAGTGGCGCCATTGGATTCTTGTTTATCCCGCCAGCTCGCAGGCCTTATGGGCCGTGATCGGCTGCTCACTGGCACGGCAGCTGGTGGCGAATTTTAAAGCCTCTTCCGCGGTGTCGAACAGTAGTTGCCACAATAATTGCCGGTCCGCCCGTCTCACGGCTCTGACTGCTGTGCGGTTTCGCTGGTTGGCAATTTGAATTTCTATAATGTCTTTACTGGAATACGGTAATTCGGACATGGTCCCTCCAAGGGTAAAACTTTGGAGGACTGACGTGGAAGCGGCGAAAGGGTATTCGCTATTCCGGTTGGATTGCTCTGGTAGAGCCCCATCCTCCCCGCAGGCTTTGGTGTGCCGGCAGAGAGAGAACCACCTTGCCCCGGTCGGCAGGTTGGCGTTGGCGTCAGCCACTCTCGTGATGTGCGGGCAAAGATAGCGGGGAGGGGATTGGCAGTCAACTGTACCGCCCCCGTTTGGCGGCGGTGCAGAAGTTTATGCCGGCAGCTGCACAGATTTTAGTTCGATAAACTCACCGAGCCCGGCCTCACCAAATTCACGCCCGTTGCCGGAACGCTTGTAGCCGCCGAAGGGAGCTTCGTAATTGAACTCGCCGCCATTGACAAAACACAGGCCCGCCTGGATACGGCGCACCAGGGGCATGGCGCTCTCCGCGTCCTTGGCCCAGACGCCGCTGGACAGGCCGTACTCGGTGTCATTGGCGATGGTAATTGCCTCATCCATATCCTTGTAAGGGATCAGACAGGTCACAGGGCCAAAGATCTCCTCGCGGGCGATGCTCATATCGTTGTGTACATCGGCAAAGACCGTGGGCTTCACATAAAAGCCCTTCTCCAGCCCGGCGGGTACTTCGGCGCCGCCGGTAACCAGGCGCGCGCCCTCGTCGATACCTTTCTGGATATAGCCGCGTACAATTTCGCGCTGGCGCGTGGAGGAGAGGGGCCCCATAAACGCGTTTTCGCCGGTGCCCATGGCGATACCCTCGGCCACTTGGCGGGCGATTTCCACCGCCTCCTCGTAGCGATCGGCGGGCACGAGCATACGGGTGAGCGCGGTGCAGGTCTGGCCACTGTTGATAAAGACATCTTCACAGCCCCAGCGCACGGCGGCTTCCAGGTCGGCATCGGGAGTGATAATCAGCGGTGATTTGCCGCCGAGTTCCTGGGTTACGCGTTTTACCGTAGGCGCCGCAGCTTTGGCTACCTCCACGCCGGCGCGAGTGGAACCGGTGAAGGAGACCATATCGATACCCGGATGGGCCGACAGCGCGGCACCCACCTCCGAGCCGGCACCGGGCACCAGGTTGAAGACACCCGCAGGGACTCCGGCCTCTTCAATAATTTCCGCCATCACAAAATCCTGTAGCGGCGTGATTTCGGCGGGCTTGGTAATCATGGTGCAGCCGGCCGCCAGTGCCGGGGCCACCTTGCCGACAAACTGGTGCAGGGGGTAGTTCCACGGGGTGATAAATCCGCACACACCCACGGGTTCGCGGAATAGTATGGAGTGGCCGGCCTTTTCCGTTTTCTCCATTTCCACAGTGCGCTCGGCGTAGTAGCGCATGGCGTAGATGGGGCCATCTACATGCAGCCAGCGGCTGATATGTTCGGGGCAACCGAGCGCCTGGGAGACGGCCTGAACCAAGTCTTCCTTGCGTTTTTCCATGCCGTCGGCGATGGCGTTGAGCAATTCGCGACGCATTTGTGCGGTGCTGTTGCGCCAGCTGAGGAAGGCTTGGCGCGCGGCTTCCACGGCGAGATCCACATCTTCCGCGGAGCCCTCGGCCACCTTACAGATTATTTCTTCGGTGGCCGGGTTGATCACCGTGTGGGTACCGGTGCCCAGGGGCTCGCGCCATTCGCCGTTAATAAACAACTTGCCGGTAGGCAGTTTACTGAGGTCTGTCATGTCACGCTTCCATTTTATTCTGCGCCTGAAGGCGCGCTGATTTCAATCAGGGTTGGAGTCTGTCTGCCCAGTGCAGCAGTTACCGCTTCCGCCAACTGGCCTGGCTTGTCAATGCGACAGCCCTCGGCACCAAAGGCCTTGGCCAGAGCGACAAAATCCGGGGTGTGCAGATTTACGCCTTCCTGGGTCACTTCCGCGGCATCCATAAAGTCGCGGATTTCGCCGTAGCCGGCGTTATTCCATACCAAAATTGGCAACGGCAGTTGTTGTTCCACAGCCACGGCCAGCTCGCCCAATGTAAACATCAGACCGCCGTCGCCAATTAGGGCGATCACATCCCGATCACTGGATAGTTTGGCACCAACCGCGGCGGGCAGGGCGAAGCCCAGGGTACCGTAGCCGGTGGTGCAGGTCAGGTGACTGCGCGGGTGATACAGTGGCAGCGCGTGGTTAGTGTTATAGGCCAGCTGGGTGGAGTCTGTCACCAGGATACCGTTTTCCGGCAGGGCTTCGCGCAGGGCCTCCACCCAGGGGAAGCGCTCCTCGGAACCATCCCACCACTCCTTGCGGCAATCTCTCAGTAATTGGGCAATCTCTTGCTCGGAGTGCTCTCTCGCCTGGCCTCCGCGTGGAACCAGGGCAGCCTCTAATTGCTGCAGGCTCTCACTGGCGTCGGCACAGATAGCCAGGTCTGGTTGGGCGTTGCATACCAGCTGTGCAGCATCTATATCGATACGAATCAGTTTTCCGGAGAAGGTGTAATCATCCCGTACCAGGTTGCGGTCGGTCTCGGAAAGCTCGGTGCCCACGGCCAGCACCACATCCGCGTTTTCTACGCGGCTGCGCACGCAATCGAAACTCAGGTTCGCGCCGCCACACAGTGGGTGGCGCTCATCGACCACGCCCTTGGCGGCCAGTGATAGAAAAACCGGGGCGGCAATTTTTTCTGCCACCAGGCTGGCCGCTTTGCCCGCGTTTTGGGCACCCCCGCCCAGGAGGATTACCGGGCGCTGGGCAGATTGCAGCCAGTTGGTGGCGGTGGCGATAGCGGATGCACTCGCCGCCGCGGCCATAGCGGCCGGTGCAGCGCGGTAGTCCTCGAGTTGGCCGGGCATGGGGGCCGGGAAAAGATCGATGGGTATTTCGATATGTACAGGGCCAGGGCGGCTCGATTGCAGCAGCTGGAAAGCCCGCGCTAACACTTCCGGCAGCTGCTCTGCTTGGGTAAGGGTGTGTTGCCAGATACAAAAACCGCGACTGGCATCACTCTGGCATGGCAGTTCGTGCAGGCGTCCGCGCCCCATACCGAGGTCTTCGCGGCGGTTGATCGCGGAAATCACCAGCATGGGAATTGAGTCGGAATAGGCCTGGGCCATAGCGGTGGCGGCGTTGGTGAGGCCTGGGCCGGTGATCAGAAAGCAGACACCGGGCTTACCGCTGGCGCGGGCGTAGCCATCCGCCATAAAAGCGGCGCCCTGTTCGTGGCGTGGAGTGATATGCATCAGGTCACTGCCGGGTAGGCCGCGGTAAAGTTCGATGGTGTGGACGCCGGGAATGCCGAAGACCTTTTCCACCTGGTAATCGCGTAACAGACGCATAAGCACCTGGGCACATGTGGGCGCAGAGGACATAGCCACCATTTTCCTTATTTGTGTAAAAATGCAGTGAGCCTAGCGGCCCGCCAAAAGCCACGCAAGCGTCCGCAGAGTCTGCACCTGCGAGGGGAAAATCGCAGGAAAATTGAGATTCACTCCGCAACGCGACAGGAAAGTTTGTACGCAAGTCACCGGATTCCCGCCTTCACGGGAGCTGGGCGCGGGGGAACAACAGGGAAGGTTTGACAAGCGGCTTCGGCAAAAATAGCGTTGCCGTAGTGGCTGGATATATTTTGAGCTTGAATAACTTAGGAAGTAACACCATGGAAATCGATCAATGGCGCCGAGATTACGTGCTTGGCAGTTTGCACCGCTCTGAGTTGAAGCCCACCCCGGCAAAGCAATTTAGCCAATGGTTGGAAGAGATCCTGGCGGCGGGTCTGGATGACCCCACCGCAATGTCTCTCGCTACGGTAGGTACTTCAGGTCAGCCCTCTCAGCGTATCGTCCAGTTAAAAGGCTTCGACGAATCCGGTTTTGTGTTTTACACCAACCTGCACAGCAAAAAAGCGCGGGATATGGAGGTTAACCCCCAGGTTTCCCTGTTATTTCCCTGGCATCCCCTGGAGCGTCAGGTCATTGTCTACGGCAAGGTGCAGCCAGTGGCCCGCGAGGACGCCGTTACTTATTTCCAGTCCCGCCCGCTGAATAGCCAGCTGGCGGCCTGGGCCTCTCGCCAAAGTCAGCCGGTTTCCTCCCGAGAGGAATTGCAAAAACAATTTGACCTGGAGAGGTCCCGCTTTGCCGGTGGAGAAGTGCCGTTGCCAGATTTTTGGGGGGGTTACCGGGTTATGCCCCACGCAGTGGAATTTTGGCAGGGTGGCGCCTATCGCCTACACGACCGATTTATGTACCAGATTGATGACGGCGGCCTGTGGACAGTGGAACGGCTGTCTCCATAGTGTTTTGTTAACCCCCGATCCTTGCCGAGGAGGGGCTGGTTCCCCTCCTTGGTTGCCGGTGTTTTTTCTCGCTTTTCTTCTCTTCCTCCTCTCTCACCTTTTACCTTTCGCGCGCTTGCACTCACTGGCTATTGGCGTATCGGGGCGCTTAGAATATTGCGCCATGAACACCGCGGGAATGTTGATCAATAAGCCCGGTGGAAACGACAAGCGTTAGTTGAGCCTTAGAAAAATAGGTAGAGGGGATTATGGCGATTATTGGTATCGATCTGGGCACCACCAATAGTGCCTGTGGGGTAATGACGGACGAAGGGGTAACGCTGATCCCCAACCGCCTGGGAGAGGCGCTGACGCCCTCGGTGGTTGGCCTGGACGATGATGGCAAGCTGGTAGTGGGGAAAACAGCCAAAGAGCGTCTGATTAACCACAGCGACACCACGGTGGCCGCCTTTAAACGTTTAATGGGCACAGACCATAAGATTAAACTGGGTCGCCAGCAATTCAGCGCACCTGAACTCTCGGCGCTGGTGCTGCGCTCGCTCAAAGAGGATGCCGAAACTTATCTCAAGGAGGAAGTCACCGAAGCGGTAATCAGCGTTCCCGCTTATTTTAATGATAACCAACGCCAAGCGGCCAAATTAGCCGGGGAACTGGCTGGCCTCAAAGTAGAGCGCCTGATCAACGAACCTACAGCAGCGGCAATTGCCTACGGCCTGCACGATAAACGAGAGGGAAATTTCCTGGTGCTCGATTTGGGCGGCGGCACTTTTGATGTCTCTATCCTGGAATTTTTCGACGGCATTATGGAGGTGCATGCCAGTGCGGGTGACAACTTCCTCGGCGGTGAGGATTTTGTCGAGGCCATGATTGACAGCACCTTGGAAGAGTTGGCACTGAAAAAATCTTCACTCAAACCGCAGGAACTGCAAAATCTGTATATGCAGATGGAGACCGCTAAGCGCCGTATCAGTCAGCAGTCGGAGCAGCTTCTCACATTAAAAATCGGTGGGCGTGAGCTGGAGTGGCGGGTTACCCCCGAATGGTTTGAAAAGCTCAGTACCCCGTTGTTACTGCGCGCCAAGCGTCCGATTGAGCGCGCTATGCGCGATGCCGACTTGCCGCCGAGTAAAATTGATGAGGTGATATTGGTGGGCGGCTCAACCCGCCTAGCTTTATTCCGCTCTATGGTGGGACGTATGTTTGGTCGCCTGCCTTCCTGTCATCTGGACCCGGATACCGTGGTTGCCATGGGAGCGGCGATCCAGGCCGGCCTCAAGGCTAAAAATTCTGCGCTGGATGATATTGTCCTTACCGATGTTTGCCCCTATACCCTGGGCACCGGCATCGTGAATGAAGACAGCCCGCAGCTGGGCAATTATTTCCTGCCGATTATCGAGCGCAATACCGTAGTGCCGATCAGTATCGTGCGCAGCGTCTGTACCGCCCGCGACGATCAAGATGAGGTGTGTATTGATATTTACCAGGGGGAAAACCGCCTGGTGAAGAAGAATGTTTACCTGGGAGAGCTGACGGTTCCTGTACCGAAGAAACCCAGGGGCGAGGAAGTAGTGGAAATCCGCTATAGCTACGATATGAATGGTCTGCTGGAAGTGGATGTCACCGTGGCTTCAACCGGTAAGACATTTAACAAACTGGTGGAGTTTACGCCGGGCGCCCTGAGTGCGCAGGACAAAGCCCAAGCACTGGAAAAACTAGCCAAACTCAAATTCCACCCCCGTGAAGACGAAGAAAACCAAGCATTACTCGCCCGCGGTGAGCGTTTGTATGAAGCGGGCCTCGGCGAGCAGCGCGACTATATTTCCAAATTGCTCGCTAGTTTTGACCGGGTATTGGATAAGCAAAACCTGGTGGAAATTGGCAAAGCGCGTGCCGAACTCACGGAGATTTTCGATAAGCTCGATGGTGAGGACTGGATTTAATGAGCCCCTGGGAGATACTCGAGCTAGCGCCTTGCGATGATGCGCGGGCGGTCAAGCGCGCCTACGCGAAAAAACTGAAGCAAACCCGCCCGGATGAAAAGCCCGAAGATTTCCAGCAGTTACACAGCGCCTATAAATGGGCCCTGAAAGCCGCCGAGGAGCTTAAAGAAGAGAAAAAGGAAAGTGAGGAACCGCAAAATAACGAGGTGCTTGCGGAAGTTGCTAGTGCTGAGGGGGCTGCACTTTCCCCTGAGGCCGTGCAATTACAGGGACAGGCAGAGCCCCAGGTGCAACAAAATAGTGAGCCGAATCATCAAGACCACTCCCCAGCCTCATCAGAAGCTACTGAGCAAGCTCAATCAAAAGTCTCTCTTGACCTGAACCAAGCCCAGGATCAGGAAACTGGGAGTGAGAGACAACAGGAGACCTCTACAGAGAAACATGCGGAAGAGCAGCATTCTGAAGGTAAGAATGCACAAGAAGATAATGTGCAAGAAAATCCTATTGAAGAGGATGACACTGAACAAGACCCACAGCGAGCACTGCGAATTGGCGAGTACCATCGGGTGTTGGAGCAAGTGGATAGGCTGCTGCAAGCGCCCAGTAAATTCAATGTAAAAGAAAATTGGCGTTTTCTCACCGATACACCTTATATGCTCGATGAGGAATATAATTGGAATCTGGGCCTCTCAATCTTCGAACGTTTTGCCAGAATAAATTTGCAGGCCAGTGAAGCTACCTCTAAAGGTAAAAAACAAGCTCAGATTTCTAACAATATTCTTCAGTACTGCAATAGTTTGTTCGACTGGGATGGTAATGCCTCCTATTTATACGGCGCCTTGGACGAGTCCCTTTGTGATTGCATTTTTAATTCGCTGCACAGCAAAGAAGTAACTGTAGACCCCGCCAAAGGGCTTAGAGGTGGGCGCAAGCTGATCCGGCAGAAAATCACCCAGCCGGAAGAAACCTATGATCAATACTACTTTGGCCACTTGCTGGCCCGAGGCGTTGCGGTCTTACTGGATGTATTGTTGTTGTACGTCGCGGTTGGCTTTATCGCCTCGATTGTGATGATGAAGGTATACGATATGCCAGAAGGCGCCGCCACAACCATGGCGCTGGGGATCTGTTGCCTGGCCTATCTACTGATGGCCTGGATTGCAGAGAGCTCCCGCTTTCAGGCGACGCCGGGTAAATATCTGATGGGTTATAAGGTCACCAACAAAAAATTTGAGCGAATAGGCTATGGCCACGGCCTTTGGCGCCTACTGAGCTTCACTCTCACCCTACCTCTGGGAAAGATCGGTTGGTTGATTAACTGCTTCTTAGGCGGAAACCTGATGCACGACCGCCTCAGCGCAAGTCATGTTATCAACATGCGTAAATCCCGCGAGGAGTATTTGCGTAGATTGCGGGGGGAGGGGTGATGCCAGCAGTCTCAAAAGAGAATGTCGAGCACTACTCCTGGGGAGAGGGCTGCGATGGCTGGCACTTGGTACGAACCGATTCTCTCGGTGTGATTCAGGAGAGAGTGCCTCCTGGCTGCTCAGAAGTTCGACACCTACACCGGCAATCTGAACAGTTTTTCTTTGTACTACAGGGCACGGCCACGATTGAATGTGGTGATGAAGAGTATTTACTCTCTCCTGGCCAGGGTTTGCATATAGCCGCAGGAATTCCTCATCAGTTGTTAAATAAGGCTGATGTAGACTTGATTTTTACCGTTACCTCAACACCGCCTAGCCATGGGGATCGGGTGGAGTTGTAGAGTTAATGTATTAGTGCAATAAAAATTGGATTTGCTGCCTGTCATTTTGAGGCAGTTTTGCTTTTCTAGAGGTTATATGACATTTAAAGCAGATGTTCTTGCGGCTGCCAAGCTGAAGGCGGAAGAACTTGAAGATTGGAAGTTTGTATCTAAACGGTATCAATCTCGCCCGGTAAAATTTTGTGACCTCATAATTGATCCTTTTTGGTTTTTTTATGGTTCTCCCGCCGCAGCAATGATACAGCCTGCGGTAGGTGTTTATATTAAGGAGGTCGAAGTTATAGTATCTGATTTGTCAGGTCTTCCAGTTGGTAAAGTTGCTACTTTCCCAAAAAAAATTCATAGGAAAGAGTTGGGTATCCTCTGGAATTTACCGTCTATGTTAAAGATTTTGGCAGTCAGCAAGAGGCAGTGGGACAAGTTTTTTATAATTTGTGTCGCATAATTCAGTTTGGTAAGGAGTATATAGGTGAGCAGTATTGCTTAGATACTAAGGAAAAATTATACCTAAGTGTTCCTGAAGTAACGCGAGGAATGCGATGCGTACATTATTGTGTTGTACGTGGGTTGCTTGGCGATACGGATTATATAAAAAGGGTGCTAAACAGAGAGATTGATCCTGAAGGTTATCAGGACCTAGAACTTATAGGTAAGATATTTGATTATTTTTCCTGAAAATTAGTTGTAAGGCTGGGAGAGTTCACTTTTTGTAGTGGGTTGTTATTTTTTTGATATGTATTTTTTGGTGAATTTTCTTTTCTAGGCTTTTTTTGTGCGGCTGTAGATAACAGAATTGAGATTTAATATGAATGTTTTGTTAATAGTTGGGGCTGTTGTTATATTGATTGCACTTTATCGTGCAGCAGCCAGTAAGAATATACCGCAAAGCCCGGCGGCATGTGGTATAGCATTCTTTACTGTTACTGCCGGTTTGGCCTCTTGGTTGTATCTATTATCTGCTATTCCTTTCCATTCCCTGTACTTGCTGGTGAGTATTATCTCATTACCCCTGATATTGTTATTGGGTGGTGCTATGGCGGCGCGTACAAGTGAGGATACTGCCTCAATGAATGCCAAAATTGTATTGGCTGTTGCGGCGGTCCCCTATTTGCTGGTTACCTTTATTGCTTTTATGAATTCTTCCGGGTGGGCCATTGTTTATGCATTAATAATATATATTCCCTGTATTATTGGTGGGCGATATATTGGCAGTAAATATTTGCAAGTAAAATGATATGGGGTGAGTGGTTTTGTCGATTCTACTGTGATACCAGACTGGTAAGCGTGGCCATACAGCTTGGTGTTTGAGGTTAAGTGAATTTTTTTGGGGAATATAGCCAGTGAAAATTTATCCTCCTTTTTTTGATGGGCAACCTAAAGGTCGCAGATAGAAGAATAGATGTAATCAAAAAGAATGGCGCCTATTTTCTGTATTCAGAGCTGGATGAAGGCGTGATTTTGCATGATTTTTTCCAGGCTTGGGACTCCTTACCCTAGGTAGGGGGCTATCTATTGATAAAAAGAAAGGTCTTCTTCATAAGTTTATAATTAATTACGCTGTCTATGATGTGCTCAGTGGAGACTTGAAGGATAAATATCAAGGTGATGCTTATTTTAAAGAGGTGGGTATTGAGTCTCTAAGAAGTAATTATGCGATGGCCGGTGGGCATATTGTAACGACAGATCGGAAAGAAGGGGTAGTTGGGGCCTTTAATACCACCACCCACAAATTTGATTGGGTGCACAAAGAATAAGTTGTCAGCTTTCCACCTTCACCTCCTATTATTTATATAGGTCCTTATTTGCTAGTCTATGATTACTCGGGGACGTTGCATATCTTTGAGAGGGTGGTCGAGTAAGGTTTTAAAGGGGGAGGCATTATTTTTTAGTGTTTCTGGCAGTGGGTGGTTTTGTATTTTTGGGGTTGGTGGTTGTGTAAGTATATTTACCATTCGAAGTGGTGATTTCTTATAGGGTAGTTTGAAATTGGGTGGAGATCCATGATCATAAGGCAAGCTGCTCAGTGACCACTTAGAAATTAAGAACAATTTTTTAGGTGTGTCAGAAATAGCTCTCACTTGAAGTTAAGTAATGTTAAATGCTTTTGTTTGATCCCGTCTTCTTTTATCCTTGCCTCAAGATTAGTGTTCTACTTATTTTTTTGTAATAAAAGGATGAGGTTCTTTGTTGTTGCCCTCAAGGCCATTAGCCATGTGGTGAGAGTTTGGAGCCCTATAATAATTGCAAATTGGTGAGGATATGTTTAATGTAGGGTGGTGAAAATTTTTCCTTTTGAGTTTTGCAATGATTTTTTTCAGGTGCTGCCTTTGCGAGGCAGGTTATTAACCCGGCGATCCTATAGTTCTATATAATATCCAAATGGATATTATTGATGCAAGAAAATTACCCGCTTCCGCACAGGAAGAAAAACGCAGAACTG